>JAHFTZ010000009.1 GCA_023265355.1 Terriglobus sp. | reverse complement strand
GGGAGAGAGGCACGAAACTCAGTGAGTAAATGATCGGTAACAGTCGAGACGATTTGAACGGCACCTACGTGGGCGCGGTCCTTGTAATCGACGTTGGCACTGCGCGTGTTGATTCCGCCTACCTGTGTGTTGAAGGGGAATGAGTTGCGGAAGTAGTTATAGCGCAGGCAGATGGAGTTCTTTGAGTTGATGGTGTAGTCGACGCGGGCATCGACAAAGTCACCGTGAAGCAGGCCAGGAGCGGCTGCGAGTTCATCTGCGGAGATGCCGATGGTGGGAGCGGCGGCGATGGTGACAGCACTCACGGGCGATGGCGAACCGCGCGTTAGCTTTTCATACGAACCGAAGAAGAAGAGCTTGTTCTTCACGACGGGACCGCCGACGTGGAAGGAGTAGTCGGTGAGTTGAAGGTCCGGCTTTACGCTGCCGGGCGTGGAGAGCAGAGGGAAAGCAGTGAGATCTACCCAGCGCTTCACGAACTGGAACATGCCATGGTACTGGTTGGTGCCGGAGTTGGATATGACGTTGTAAACATCGCCCGTTGTCCAGCCGTACTCCGGAGCGAATGAGTTCGAAACCGTCTGTACTTCTTTGACAAAGATATTGCCGATGGGAAAGAGACGCAGACCGATGCGGTCGGATTGAGTGTTGACCATGCCGTCCATCTGGTAGTTGATGCGGTCCATCAGGCCGTTTGTATTGAGGGTGCGTGGAATACCCAACTCTTGGTTCGGATGTCCGGAGACTCCGGGCTGAAAGACGATGAAGTTGTATGGGTTGCGCGAGGTGAGGGGCACGTTTTCAATCTCGCGCGAATCGAGCGTGCGTTGCACGTTGAGGTTTGTAGGATCGATGGAGCTATCCGTTGCAACTACGCTCACGGAGGCGTCTGTCCCGCCAACACGGAGGTTGCCATCGATGGTCGCTTCCGTTCCGGCGTTCAGCACGACCTTCTGAACAGTAAGAGACGAAAACCCGGGCGCGCTGAAGACGACGGTGTATTCGCCGAGTGGCAGGTTCAGAAGAACGTAATAACCGTCCTGCGCGGCGGTGATCGTGCGGTTGTAACCCACGGCGGGATTCGTCGCGGTCACAGAGGCTCCGCCGACGACTGCGCCGGTGGGATCTGCAATGCGTCCGCGGATCGTGCCGTTGATGGATTGTGATTGGGCATGGGCTGATGGCGTGGCCATGGCACCCAGAAGTGTGACGGTTCCCAGCATAAGCAGGGCAGACCGGAAGAAATTGGTATACGTCATTGTTACCTCCTGAATTGAAGCGGGTATGGACGTGCTTACGAACTTAGTAATTCGTTTTTATAAAGTCGGTGCTTGTAGAACGGATACGCTGTGGTGCTGAAAATGTTCTGCGGCATTACTCAAAAAAGTGGAATGCGTGATCAATAAGGATCAACAGAGCAGTTTGCTTTCAACGGCGGACAGGGACAGCGAGATAGCGCCGTGGAGCTGGGCCTGTGTGCCAAGAAAACTTGTGCGGATTCGCGGTGGAGCGAAATCGGCATTGCGGAGCAGGCGATCCGTCTCGCGGCAGAGGCGATCATGCGATCCTACGCCGCCGCCAAGGACGATCAACTCCGGATTGAAGACCAGGGCCAGCGTTGCGATGGCA
The DNA here is from genome assembly GCA_023265355.1 of Terriglobus sp. GTDB lineage: Bacteria > Acidobacteriota > Terriglobia > Terriglobales > Acidobacteriaceae > Terriglobus. The sequence continues at coordinate 13,441 of JAHFTZ010000009.1, read as the reverse complement.
TCCGCCAGGATCACAGCGGTGGATTGCAGCACTTCGAGGGCGAGTAGATCGCCTTCCTGGGCCAGGTCGAATATCTGTGGAGCGCGTAATTCTGCAAGCTCAGCCTCGTTGCGGAGGCCCGCACGTTCCAGGCGCTCCAGCCACTGGCGTTCAATCCCCGCGCCGCCGATCACACGCTCCAGTTGACCGGTCTTGTGCATCTCTACCGGTTCACGCGCAACACCCGGGATGCCAAGGTAGCCGATCTCGCCCGCGCTCCAACGTGCGCCGTGATGCAGGCTGCCGCGCAGGAAGATACCTGCGCCCACGCCGGTTCCCATGGCGACAAAGATGAAATCTTCCACGCCCTCAGCTGCGCCCTGGCGATATTCGCCCACGGCTGCAAGGTTCGTGTCGTTTTCCACAATGGTTTCAATGCCCGTCTGCTTGCGCAACATGGCGCGCAGCGGAACTTCTGTCCAGGCCGTGAGGTTGGGGGCGAAGCGAACGATGCCAGCGCGGACATCCGTGATGCCGGGTGCGCCGGCCGTCAGGTGCAGCACCTTGCTGATGGCGATGTTTGTCTGCTGGCACATGGCATGCAAGCCCTCGTCCAGAACGCTGCATACCGAGGTTGGATCTTTCTGGTCTGCAGCGAACTGGGTAGACCAGTGTGCTACGGGAGTTCCGTTCAGATCGGCCAGCATCATGCGGAGACGCGTTCCGCCAATGTCGGCGGCGGCGACGTATCCGTGTGTTGCGTTGAACTGAATCAGCTCAGGAGGACGTCCGCCGGAAGATTCTCCCTCGCCAAGTGTCTCTACTAAGCCAAGCGCTTCTATCTGCGCGATGGCCGAGGAGACTGTTGGTGCAGAGAGACCGGAGGAGCGAACGAGGTCCGCCTTCGAGCACGGTCCGTGAGCGCGGAGAAGCTGCAGAAGGGTACGGCAGTTTGCGAAACGCAGATGCGCAGGCCGCGAAGGCTGTGTCTCTGGCGGATTAAAAGTGCCCGTTGCCATTCTGCTGGGATTCTCCATGGATGCGTTGCTAGATTATAAACAAACTTTACAAAGATGCCAGCGAATGATATCAACCATTACCACATACATTTTGAAGGAGCACCCGAATGGCGGTTAGTCAGAAGGATCAGGCAGCGCAAAAGCGTTGGATTGCCGTGTTGCTTGCAGGCACGATGGCGCTTTTGCCCAGTATGGGCGAAACACAGGCGGTGAAGGAGACGTATCAACCGGCTTCGGCCTATCCCCTGATGATCGATCGCGGCTCGGCGGGCCTGTGGCAGAGCCTGCAGAGGCTGAATACGCGTGCCAGCCTGATGATGGTCGTGGCGCATCCTGACGACGAGGACAGTGGGATGCTGGCCTTTGAAAGCCGCGGAAATGGTGTGGATACCTCGCTGCTGACGCTGAATCGTGGCGAAGGCGGACAGAACGTCATGACCGGGAACTACTGGGACGAGCTGGGCATCATGCGCACGCAGGAGCTTCTGGCGGCGGGCGACTACTTCGGCGTCCACCAGTACTTTAGCCGTGTCGCCGATTTTGGTTTCTCGAAGACCCTGGAAGAGTCTTTGAAGCAGTGGGGGCACGATCGCGTTCTGGCCGATGTGGTCCGCCAGGTGCGCATCTCGCGTCCCCTGGTGATTAACAGCGTTTTTGCGGGAAATGTCTCCGATGGCCACGGCCATCACCAGACGGCTGGTGTCATGGCCCAGGAGGCCTACAAGCTGGCTGGCGATCCGAAGGTCTTTCCGGAGCAGATCAAGGCTGGGTTGCGCCCGTGGAACCCGTTGAAGGTGTACGCACGCGTTCCGTTTGCTACGGTGGATCAGCGTGGCATCTTCGACTACGCGACCGGCCACTGGGAGCCCGTGCAATTCAAGAACTACGTCACCGGCGATACCATCAACGGTGTGCCTTCCGCCACGCTTAGGATTCCCGAAGGTGGTTATAACCCCCTCTTCGGCCGCAGCTATCTTGCGATCGCGCGCGAAGGTCTGGACAAGCAGAAGTCGCAGACAGGTGGCGTGGCCATTCCTGTGACGCGGCCCTTCGATTCGCCGTACCATCTCTATGCTTCGCGCGTTCCCGCGCAGGTGGGGCATCTTCCGCAGCAGGAAGAGAGCTACTTCAATGGTATCGATATCTCGCTCGCTGGCATTGCGAGCTATGCCCCCGCAGCAGAGCAGGCGAAGTGGAGCGCGGCGTTGCAGCCGATTCAGGCGAGCGTGGACGATGCAACGCATGCCTTCGATGCAACCGATCCTACGAAGTCCGCGCCCGCGCTTGCCAAGGGGTTGGAGGCGACACGTGCCCTGCGTGCGCAGATTGCAGCCAGCTCTCTGGATGTGGACGCGAAGTACAACATGGACCACGAGCTTGAAATCAAGGAAGGTCAGTTCAATCTAGCGTTGACGCAGTCGCTTGGCCTCTCGCTTCTGGCGACGGTATCGAGCGGAACGACTCCGGCACGCATGGGACCGATGGGCGATATGAGCAACCAGCCTACGTTCCAGACCGTGGTGGCAGGGCAGGCCTTTGGCGTGAATGTTCACGTAGCCGACCAGGGAACGAAGCCGCTGCAGATCGAATCCGCCACGGTAGAGCCCACGGACGGCAAGAACTGGAAGCTGACCACTGCCGTGCCGATGACGGGAGAGATTGCAGCAGGACAGGCGAGCGATGTTGTGGTGAAGGCGGTTGTGCCGGAGGATGCGGGCATCACGCGTCCTTACTTTAGCCGCCCCAGCCTGGAGCAGCCCTTCTACGATCTGCAGCAGCCCCAGTATCTTGGTCTGCCGACGATGCCGTATCCGATGGTCGCCCGCGTGGTTTACAGCTTCAACGGTGTAAAGGCTGAAGTGCGCGGCGTGGTGCAGACGACGCATCGCCTGAACGGTGGCGGACCCACGCTGGAGCCTCTGCTTGTGGCGCCGGCGATCTCTGTCCGTGTGGCTCCGCTGGCGGGCGTGATTCCCATGGATGGCGAACTGGTCAAGGTGCACGTCACCATTGGCAGCAGCGTCAAGGGCCCTGCAAAGGGTGAGGTGAAGTTGAATCTGCCTGCGGGTTGGACCTCTTCGCCTGAGACGGCCAGCTTTTCCACTTCGCGCGATGGCGATGAGGAGGGCATCGACTTCACAGTCACCACGAAGAACGTGCAGGCTAAGCGGTATGACCTGACGACCGTTGCGACGTATGAGGGAAAGAAGTTCACCGAGGGCTTCATCACCATTGGCTACCCCGGCCTGCGTCCCTACCCGATGTATCGCAAGGCGGAGTACAAGGCCACGGGGGTCGATGTGAAGGTCGCTCCGGGTTTGAAGGTCGCCTACATCATGGGTACTGGCGACGATGTCCCTTCGTCGCTGGCGAACCTTGGTGTTCATGTGACGCAGTTAAGCGCGGAAGACATTGCATCCGCCGATCTGAGTGTGTATGACTCGATCGTACTCGGCGTGCGCACGTACGCTGCACGTCCGGAGTTGCGCGCGCTCAATGATCGCTTGCTGCAGTACGTGAAGAACGGAGGCGTGGTGGTGACGCAGTATCAGACTCCCGAGTTCGACCACAACTACGGCCCGTATCCGCTTTCGGTTCCTGCGGACGCGGACAAAGTTGTCGAGGAGGACTCCAAGGTGACGATCCTCGCTCCGTCAGATCCGCTGCTGAACTGGCCGAACAAAATCGTTACGGCGGACTTCGACCATTGGGTGGAAGAACGCGGCCACGGTTTTCTGCGCAGCTGGGACCCGAAGTACATCGCCTTGACGGAGATGCATGACGTCGACCAGGACCCGCAGAAGGGTGGTCTCGTCTACGCGCCCTACGGCAAAGGGTACTACGTGTACATGGCGTATGCCTTCTTCCGCGAGATGCCGGAGGGCGTACCGGGATCGTTCCGCATTATGGCGAACCTGATCAGCGCCAAAAAGAATCCACATCTGCCCCACGCTCAATAAGCGTGATTTGGCGGGAAGGGAGCCTCACTATGGGGCTCCTTTTTTTTGCGCGCGGGTTTCGAAACTGTATTTGCGCATCCCCGTCCAATCAAATATGTCTTTTCTTCATTCGCTCGTGGCTGCCGGTCTGCTCTCTGCTTCTCTTGCTTTTTCCCAAACCGCCCCGGATGGGGAGAAGGCCCCGGTTGCGCCGACGGTTAATGTGAGCGCGCGCCTGGTGACTGTGCCCGTGACCGTGCGAGACAAGAAGGGGCAGCTCGTAGCGACTTTAAAGCAGGAGGATTTCACGCTCTCAGAGGACGGCAAGCCACAGACGATCCGGTACTTTGATCGCGACAACAATCTGCAACTCACGCTGGGTCTTCTGGTGGATGTGAGTGGAAGCCAGCGCCAGGTGCTGGATGAAGAACGGTCGGCCAGCTCTTCGTTTCTGGACAACATGCTGGTGGCGGATCGGGATAAGGCCTTCCTCATCCAGTTCGGCCGTACTGTGGAGTTGCTTACTGATGTGACAGGCTCGATTCCGAAGCTGCAGAGCGGTTTGAAGCAGGTGGACACGCAGACGGATCGGCCCCAGTTCTCCAACAATCAAGACTCCAATGACAACGGTGGAGGCAGTTCACGGCGGGGACGGCGCAGCGGTGGTGGTGCGGGAACGGCTCTTTATGACGCGATCTTTCTTTCCTCCGACGAGGTGATTCACAAGCAGCCGTTCCGTAAGGCGTTGATTCTTCTGACGGATGGGGAAGACTATGGCAGCAAGGAAAGCCTCTCCAGCGCCATTGAAGCCGCCCAGCGCGCTGACACCAGCGTGTATTCGATTTACTTCAAGGGCGAAGCGCACAACGATAACAACAGCCGTCGTGGCGGCTTCGGCGGCGGCGGATTTCCGGGCGGCGGTGGACGTCGCGGTGGTGGTGGACAAGGCGGACCACAGCGCGTGCCCGTTGACGGCAAGAAGATCCTGCAGCGCATCTCCGACGAGACAGGCGGACGTTACTTCGAGGTCTCCAAGAAGGAGCCGCTGGCAGAGATTTATAAGCAGATCGCCCAGGAACTCCGGAGCCAGTACCGCATCGGCTTTACACCGACGAACCAGGAGGAGGGATATCACAAACTTCTGGTCGATGTCCCCAAAGACCATAAACTCGTCCTGCAGACGCGGGAGGGTTGTTACACGGGCCCCGGGAGCAGCTCGAAATAATGCGCTCCATGGAGCGGCCCGTCGGCATCCAAAACGTTATGTTGCAGAAGCGCCTTCTTAACTCGCCCATCGAACGTATCCCGAATCTTGAAATCCTCATCGATGGGCGCTCCGTGCCTGCCGCTGAAGGCGAGCTTCTCATCGAGGTGCTCAATCGTGCTGCGAAAGCGGTCAATGATGCGCTTCTTTCTGATGCGAAAAATTCGGCACTCGCGGGAGCGCGATCCGTTCCGCAGGTCTGTTATCTCAGCCAGATGGGGCCGATCGAAACCTGCGACACCTGCATGGTGGAGGTCAACGGCGAACTTGTGCGTTCGTGCGGCACAGAGGTCACGCCAAAGATGCAGGTGCTTACGGTTTCGCACCGTGCCGACCTGGCGCAGCGCGAGGCGATGGACCGCATCCTGCAGAACCACGATCTTTACTGCACTGTTTGTGACAACAACAATGGCAACTGTACCGTCCACAACACAACGGGCGAGATGAGCATTCAGCATCAGGAGCGGCCGTTTCTGCACAAGCCGTTCGAGCAGGATCACTCCAACCCTTTTTATCGCTACGATCCCGACCAGTGCATTCTCTGCGGTCGGTGTGTGGAGGCCTGCCAGGATGTGCAGGTGAACGAGACGCTCACCATTCGCTGGGAAGACAAGCACCCGCGCGTTCTGTGGGATGGCGGAGAGCAGATTGCCGGTTCAAGCTGCGTGAGTTGCGGCCACTGCGTGACTGTCTGCCCATGCAATGCGCTGATGGAAAAGAGCATGCTCGGCGAAGCGGGATACTTCACAAACCTTCCAACGAAGGTACTCGACGACATGATCGAGGTAGTGAAGGGCGTGGAGCCGGAGACGGGCTATCCCGCGATCATGGCGATCTCCAATATCGAAGCGCATATGCGTGAGGCCCGCACCAAGCGCACCAAGACCGTCTGCACGTACTGCGGTGTGGGTTGCAGCTTCGAGGTCTGGACGAATGACCGTCACATCCTGAAGATCGAACCCAGCGAAGGTCCTGCCAACGGCATCTCCACCTGCGTGAAGGGCAAATTCGGGTACGAGTTTGTGAACGCGAAGGATCGCCTGCACAAGCCACTCATCCGCGATGGCCACACCTTCCGCGAAGTGGAGTGGGACGAGGTGCTGACGCTCATCGCGTCGAAGTTCAAGCAATATATGAAGACGGACGGCCCGGATTCGCTGGCCTTCATCGCTTCGTCGAAGTGTACGAACGAAGAGAGCTATCTGATGCAGAAGCTCGCGCGCGCCGTGGTGGGCACGAACAACATCGACAACTGCAGCCGCTACTGCCAGACGCCAGCCACGATGGGTCTGCAGCGTACGGTCAAGTATGGCGGCGATGCGGGATCGATCTCGGATATCGAGATGGCGGGCCTTGTGATCGGCATCGGCACCAACACCGCCGAAAGCCACCCTGTGCTTGCGACCCGTGTGAAACGTTCGCATAAGTGGCGCGGGCAGAAGTTGATCGTTGCCGATCTGCGGAAGCATGAGATGGCGGAGCGCGCCGACCTCTTCTTTCAACCGAAGCCCGGAACGGATATGGTCTGGCTCTCGGCGGTGACGAAGTACATCTTCGATCAGGGCTGGGAGAAGCGTGATTTCCTCGATCGCCTGGTCAATAAAACTGAAGAGTATCGCGCCAGTCTTGCTCCTTTTACCCTGGAGTTTGCGGAAGAGACAACGGGCGTTCCAGTGGAAACGCTGAAGACCGTAGCGCGCGAGATCGTGGCCGCCGATGGTGTCTGCATCCTCTGGGCGATGGGTGTGACGCAGCACTGCGGCGGTTCGGACACCTCTACCGCCATCAGCAATTTGCTCCTCGCCACCGGCAACTATGGACGTCGCGGCGCAGGTGCTTATCCTTTGCGCGGACACAATAACGTGCAGGGCGCGAGCGACTTCGGCTCCATGCCGAACCTCTACCCGGGCTATCAGCTCGTTGACGATGACACTGTACGCGCGAAGTTCGAAGCGGCATGGGGCGTGAGTCTGCCCGTGAACAAGGGGTTGGACAATCACGAGATGATCCGCGCGATCCATCAGGGCAAGTTGAAGAGTCTGTACATCAAGGGCGAAGACACTGTGACCTCCGACGCGAACGCGAACGATGTGGAGCGCGCACTCTCGCAGGTGGACTTCCTCATCGTGCAGGACATCTCGTTCTCCGAGACCGCACGCTTCGCGGATGTGGTGCTGCCTGCGTCGCCGTCACTGGAAAAAGACGGAACATTCGTCAGCACCGAACGTCGCATTCAACGCCTCTACAAGGCGATGGAACCGCTTGGAGATTCACGGCCCGACTGGCAGATTCTGCAGATGATCGCGAACGCGATGGGCGCGAAGTGGACGTACGAACATCCCTCCGAAATTATGGACGAAGTCGCTTCGCTCACACCGCTCTTCGCTGGCGTGAACTATCAGCGGCTTGAAGGCTTCAAGAGCCTGCAGTGGCCTGTCGCCGAGGATGGAACGGACTCGCCGTATCTCTTCAAGGATGGATTTCCCTTCCCGGATGGCAAGGCAAAGTTTCATCCTCTGGAATGGATTCCGCCTTCGGAGGGGAGCGATGCGGAGTTCGATCTTCACCTCAACAACGGACGCATGCTGGAGCACTTCGAACAGGGCAGCATGACGTATCGCGTTCCGGGCATCAAGCGGATGACGCCGACGAACTTCGTGGAGGTCTCACCCGATCTCGCTGCGGAGCGTGGCGTGGAAGACGGAAGTAAGGTCGAGTTGAAGTCGAAGTGGGGCACGATCCGCGCAAAGGTTCTCGTGACCGACCGCGTCAGCGGCAAGCAGCTTTACATGGCGATGAACAATACGGACGACCCTGTGAACCGTCTGACGGGAGCGCACGTGGATCGGGCGACGCACACTCCGGCCTTCAAGGAATGCTCGGTGAGTATGCGGATGCTGGAGCCGAAGGGCCGATCTCCGCTGATGTGGGAGAACTTTCGCAACGGTCATCGCACACCTCAGAAGGGTGTAGAGGTCGAACGAAAGTGGGCTCGCGAAGATTATCGTCTGCCCGGAATTTCGCGCAGCGATGAACTCGTGCAGATCAATACAACGAAAGTTTAGGAGATCTACGTGGCCGCTCCCATTGCATTTGAACCGAAACCGATTGACCCAACGCAGGAGCTGCAACGCCGCCTCGCCGCTGCGCCTGTTGAGCATGCGGAAGCTTTGCTGGTCGTCTATGACCTGCTGCAGGAGGCGCACGACAAAGGGCTGCTCGATGCTCTCCACGGCGTCGTCCATGCGCGGGATGCGGTCTTTGAAGAACTGGCTACAGGAGCGAAGCAGAGGCCAGTGATTGCCGCCATACGCAATGTCGTTAGCCTGAGCAAGATCCTGAGCTCTATCGACCCTGAAGCGCTTTCGTCCGCCGTGGCTGAGGTAGAGGAAGAAGCAAAGAGTGCAGAGCCGCCAACGTTCTGGCAGATCTTCCGGCGTACGCGCACGCCAGAGGCTCGGCGTGGCCTCGGCGTGCTCACATCTCTCCTCGTAGGCCTGGGCCGCCGCAGCTAGTTTTGTCAGATAAACCCTACTGCAGAGGCCTTGGAGCGAAGTATCCCTTACGCGTATGAACGGTGTAGCGCTGATCGACGGCTTTCAGGTAAATCGGTCGAAATGCTCCGTCCTGCCTGAAGTCCGCCGGGCGATACTGCAGCAGATACTGCGACCGCAGCTCTTCTTCGATTGAGTGGAATCCGTTGGCGACATCTTCGATGCGGTTGGGGAAGAAGACGCGTCCGCCGGTTGCATCTGCGATGCGGCGGAGGACTTCGTCGGCGGAGTCCTTGGTTGGACTGATATTCGTGGAGATCGTGTATACGATCGTCTCCGCGCGCTGGCACATCTTGATTGCATCGTTCTCCTGCGCGCGGGACTGGTTGTCATGTCCGTCGGAGACGACGATTAGAGCGCGGCGCACGGTGTTGCTCTCTTTGAGCGTCAGCATCTGGTCGCGGCAGGTCGTGTACAGAGCATCGAAGAAGGCTGTGCCGCCTCCGGGACGTAGCTTATGGATGGCCTGGTTGAGGAGATCGACGCTATTTGTGTAGTCCTGCGCGAGATCTGTCTTTACGTCGAAGCCCATCACAAAGGCGGCATCGCCGCGATGCAGCACCTGCAGAAAGAACTCGGTAGCGGCGTCCTGCTCGAACTGAAAGCGCTGGCGGATGGAGCCGGAGGTGTCCATCATGACGCCGACGCGCAGGGGTAGGTTCGTCTGCTGCGTGAACTTGATCACGCGTTCGGGCGGGCGGTTGTCGTCGAGAAGACCGAAGTCCTGCTGCCGCAGACCGGTGACGAAGCGGCCATTCTTGTCGGTCACGGTAAAGATCTGGCTGACTTCGCGGGCGAAGGTGGTAATCGTCGGTGCGGTGGCCACGGTGCCATCCGGAGCGGCTGGGCGCTGCTGAAGCTCTGGAGCAGGCGTGGTCTGTGACGGTGCGGTCTGGGCAGGTGGTGTGGCCGGTGCGGAAGGCGTGGCTGGTGCTCCTGTCTGCGCTATGGCAGCGAGGGAGACGAGCAGAAGGGAAGCGGCAAAGATGCGGGCGGGAATCACGGGTGTGATTCTACCAAGCCAGGGCCCTCATGCGTTTTCTACTCCTTTGGTTTGGGAGGGAGGGAGCGCAGACGATCCAGAAGTTCTGTCAGATCTGCAGGCAACTCCGCTTCGAGGTCCAGCTCCTCGCCCGTGATCGGATGCGCCAGACGCAGCTCTTTCGCATGCAGAAAATTCCGGGGCAAGGTGGCACGATCGCCATCTTCGGGGCGGTGCAGACCCACGATGCGCGCAGGCGCGCCGTAGAGCGTGTCGCCCACGACGGGATGACCGATGGCCTGCATGTGTACGCGAATCTGGTGGGTGCGTCCGGTTTCGATCAGCACCTCCAACAGCGTGAACTTGCCTGCGGAGGTGTCCAGCCGCTCCAACACCTCGTAGTGCGAGACTGCAGCGCGCGCCTCGTAGAGCTTCGGTTCCTTCATCGGCTCGCGCTCCTCGGGATGCAGCTTCGAGGGCGTGCCAGGGCTTTCTGTCGTCATCCAGCTCTGCCGCGAACGCGTCGTCATGCGCGTTCTTCGGATGGGATCGCGACCGATGGGCAGGTTGATGGTGCCGCGATCACGCTCTGCGTTGCCGCGCGCCTTCGCCCCGATCTCGCCATGCACCAGCGCAAGGTAGCGCTTCTCCAGAGAGCGGTCGGAGAACATCTCGCCCAGGGCACGATGCGTGCGGTCGTTCTTCGCCACCATGATCAGGCCGGAGGTCTGCTTATCCAGACGATGCACGATGCCGGGACGAAGCTCTCCGCCCACGCTGGACAGGTTTACGTTGAAGTGATGCAGAAGGGCGTTCACCAGCGTTCCGCCGCTGCGCGCGTCGTCGGTCAGGCCGGAACCGGCGTGCACCATCATGCCCGCGGGCTTGTCGATGACGGCCATGTGCTCGTCCTCGTAGACGATCTTCAGCGGAATGTCTTCCGCCATTGCCTTCAGTGGTGCGGGGCGTGGTTCGCCTTCGATTTCAATGCGCTCTCCGCCCAGCAGCTTGAGCTTGTTCTTTGCGGTCTTGCCGTCCACGCGCACCTGGCCCTGCTCGATGAGTAGCTGCACGCGTCCGCGCGAGATGTCGGGCATGGCCTTGGCGAGGTAAGCGTCGAGGCGAAGCCCGGCAGCGGCTGCGTCTGCGCTGAAGCTGCGGATGTCGCCCTCGGACTCAATATCTTCGTCTTCGAGGACAGGCACGGCGGTGGGAGCCTTGACCTTAGGCGTGGAGGGGACATGCCCTGCCGTGGTTTCTACCGGAGATGTCTCCGTAGCCTCTTCTCCCTCGGCTACAACGGGGTCTACGCCACGCTGTGCGCGGTAGAGGTGTTTGACTGTCTGTCTTCGTTTGCCCTTGGGCAACATGTTTTTAGATGGCACGCTGATGCTCCTTCGACTGCAGCAAAAGAGCGCCGCCACTTACTACGATACAGAGCAGAAGGTACTGATCGACGCGAAGCCCTGCAAAAACCGTCGCAGCCTCGATCGGAGCGGGGCGCACGCAGTCGATCAGAAAGCGCGCTGCGGCGGAGAGCATGACGGTTCCACCCAGGACTTCACCGGCGTGTCGCCTGCGCGGCAGATACCAGACGCCGAGGCCAGCAATCAGCAGATGCGCCACGGCGCTGTAGAGCGCCACCGGATGCGATCCAACGCCGTTGGCGCTGTGCAGCGATGGCACCAGGCGTCCAAAAGCGCCCGTTGTGGCCGAACCGACATCGTTTCCGGCCATCAGGTCGCCAAAGTGAAGGAACGCCGCGAGGAGCATCGCTGCAGGCGCAACAGCGTCTCCCAGGACGCGCAAGGGGAGCCTGCGATACATCGCGTAGGTTACTCCGGAGAGGATGCTTACCGTGAGTCCAAAGCGCGTCACGGTGGGCAAGGTAAGAATGAGCAGCGGATAGAGACGAAACGCACGAAGGTTTTCCACCGCCAGCACAATGCGCGAGACCACCAGCGTACCGACGATGGCGGCCAGGCAGGCGCTCCACACCGCATCTTCTTCCAGGCCGGCTACACGCGCATTGCGGGCGGCCAGCACCATGGCGAGCACGAGGCCAAGCGCCGCCACCGCGCCGTAGGTCTGCAGTGTGACGGGGCCAAGATGAAAGAGATGTGGATGCATGGGCGTACGGGCTCTGTGGGGAAACAAGCGCAGGATCATCCCGCGCAACAAAGGAGAAGAAAACTGACCCGCTCAGCCGTGCAGCGAGGCGCTGGTGAACCCGTCTAAGACGGCGGGACTCGGCCGTGGCTCTTTAGGCATTCCGGACTGGCGGACATTGCGCACCGAACCATGTATACGAGCTAAGCCCCTGTTCAATGAATGTTGGTTCAACCAGCGTGATTCGCCATACCTGCCTTGCAGGCCAGTTCTCTGGATGGATGCTACGCGGGGCGTCCCGGAATGGCAAGCTGTCACTGTCGACTTTCGTGTGTAGAGAGGGCACCTATGGGGGCTTTGCTCAAAGTTCCGAGCCAGAAGGCGCCAAAACGAGTTACCGGACTCCGTCATGTCGCAGAATGCCGTCTTTGTTGAAGAGGGAAGAGGAGAGATGGAATCGAAAACAACAGGATGTTTTCCTTGCAGGTGCGTCGGTCGTAACAGCCAATTGCCGGAGATTTCAATCCGGCATATGATTTCGTTTCGCTCCTTCTCTGCTGGAGCAGCGCAGAGAAACACTTGGGTTAAGGGTGATGCCATGGACAGACACTACAAAGATGCCGAGAAAAATTCTGTAGTGAAAAACGGGGCCGGGTCGGAGAAGGCCGTAGATCCCGTCTTTTGCGAACTGGAAAGAATCCGAAACCTGGCGTATCTCATACAGCGGGATGGATCGACTACTGTGCACATACGGGCTTACGCAGCAGAGATCGATCAGGCGGCACATCTGCTCGAGAATGATCTGCGGATGAAGCGGGAATAGCTTTCAGAGGCCGCGCACTTTGGCGAGCCGAGAGGAGTCGCAAGAGGCGAGCATCTACGCGTGTCCGAAAGCTCTCACGCGCAGACGCAACAAGTGAATAAAAATAAAGTGCTACGTTTTCGAATGCGTGAGCGACATCCTCCCACATGGCCATACGCTTCGTCATCTCGACCGAAGTGGAGAGATCTGCTTTTGTCAGTCGAAATGACGGGTTGGTGCCCCAGATTAACCCGCGATGCGTTCCAAAAGAACTTCGTCCAGCAGGCCGTTCAGCGATCCCGCACGGCTGCGCACCGAACTCTGGGTTCGGTCAAGCGATCCCAGCAGCTCTGTATGCAGACGCCGCATCTCTACCAGTTCGTCCGCGATATTCAGGGCAGCAAGTACGGCTACGCGCAGCGAATCCACGGTGGAACCGTGCGACGATACTGCGCGCATCTTCGCGTCTACGATCGAAGCCAGTTGCTCGATGTGCTCCGGGTCAACGCCGCGGAGACGATAGACCTGGTCGTAGATCTCCACGGAGACCGAACGGGGTACGGGTTGCTCGTTCTTCTCTTCGTCCATAGTTTCTCCAGGGCCTAAAGAAGCTCGTCCAGCTGTTGCAGCATGGTATCCACGCGGGATTTCACAGACTCGCGCTCCTGTTTCAATCCGGCCAGTTCCACGGAGAGCGAAGAAACCTCTTCGTTCGTCATCTCCAACTCTTCGCGCAACTGCTTCACCTCGGCCTCGGCCGAAGCACGCTTTTCGCGTTCCTGCTTGATCAGTT
>JAHFTZ010000276.1 GCA_023265355.1 Terriglobus sp. | reverse complement strand
TGCCGCAGCAACGGACTCGACGCCCTTCGCCGGTTCGCCCTCGTACCGCGTGTAGGCGTACTTCTTCTCAGGAGAAGCATCCACGCTCACCTGCTCCACAGAGACGACCTTCGCCGGAATATTGCCACCAAACCAGCGCGGATCCTCGGTCTCTTTCCACGTGACAAGAGAAAGCTGTGACCCGGCGGGATAGGCCGCATCGCTGTTTTTCCGTGCGTAGTTCACCGCGACATCGTTGCCGTAGAGCGTCGACATCGTCGAAGCAGACTTGTCGATCCACGAGGTGATCACCCTTCCGTGCATCGCCGCGCCAGGAAAGCCGCTGACCTTGCTGGCGTCCTGATTCAGCGTTGTGACTACACGCGGATTCGTCGCCTCACAACCGGCCAAACCACCCAACAGAAACAGGCCTAAAACTTTAGATACTCGCATTATTGGCCTCCCTGGATTGGCGTCGTATAGACGTAATCGTTCTGGTGCACGGGATTGTGGCAGCCGATACATTCATTGGCGAAGTTCGCGTTCTTGCCATAGGGCTTCAGGTCCATGCCAACCCAGCGCGCCCATCCCCATCCCGCAGTAGAGGCGTACTTATGTCTGTCTTTCACCATGAACTCCACCTGCTTGAACGCTCCTGTGTGGATCGCGCCCTGCGCGTCCGGTTCCTGAACCCAGGCCACCTTGGCAAAGGCCGCGCCGTCCGGCCACGGGTTGATGTGATTCTCTGCAATCGCTTTGATAGCGATATCGTTGCCCAGAATCTGGCGCATCGTGTGATTGTCGAAGCGGTCCGTTGAACTGATGGCTTTCCAGTTCTTATAGTCCGAGAAAAATGCGATCCCGTTCAGTTCAGGCTTCACCTGGAGCGGTGCATCACTCGCGATGATCCATTTGGCATACTGCTCGTCGGCATCCTTGTTTGCAGTAGGAGCAGCGATATCGACCTTGGCTGGGGAAGCGGACGAAGCAGGAGCCAGGTAATTCCGCAGAACGGCAATCTGCTCCGGCGTAAGCGCCGCTCCGGGATGCACCTTGCGGTACGAAGGCAGAGGCATCGCGCCCATCTGGATCTGGTTTACTGCTTCAAAGAGCATGCCCTTCTGCTGCGCCGCGGGCAACTTCCCAATCTCGGAGAAGTTCAGATGCGCCCGCGCCGTGCGCACATCCTTCGCCACCATCCAGTACGCAGGGGCGATCTGGTCGAACCAGGCCAGCTTCGTCTCGTTGGAGTGGCAGTTGTAGCAGGAGTTCCGAAGGATGGCCTTAACCTCAGGCGGAGCCTGAATCTCAGCGGTGACCGGCGGGTTCGTAATCGGTGGTCGAACGAACTGCATGCAGACGAAGCCGAGAAAGAGAACTCCCGCCCCAAGAACCAGGCGAAATCGTGTTTGTGGTGCGACGGCCAATGTTTTGCCTCTCTCTTTCGATTCTTCCAACTGCGCCAACAAAGGGGCCCAATCAGGGAATGCACTATCCTGATAAAGCATGGGACGCAACCAGGATAGGTTTCGTCGCAAAAAAGGAAAAGAACATTGCCTCTGAACTGCGGAATTGTCGGACTCCCTAATGTGGGCAAGTCCACCATCTTTAACGCCCTCACCTCGGCCAAAGCCCAGGCGGCGAACTATCCCTTCTGCACGATCGAGCCCAACACCGGCGTCGTCACCGTACCCGATGAGCGCCTCGCAAAGATCGCCGCGCTCATCAAGCCGAAGTCTCTCGTGCCGACCTCGATGGAGTTTATCGACATCGCCGGTCTGGTCGAAGGCGCCAGCAAGGGCGAGGGCCTTGGCAACCAGTTCCTCGGCCACATCCGTGCCACGGACGCCATCTGCCACGTCGTCCGCTGCTTCGACGACTCCGAGATCGTCCACGTCGCCGGAAAAGTCGACCCTCTGCATGACATCGACATTATTAATACCGAACTGCTTCTCGCCGATCTGGACACGGTAGAGAAGCGCTTCGCCAAGGTAGAGCGCGCGGCCAAGGCCAGCAGCGACGCCAAGGTGAAGGCCGAGCACGCCATGCTGCAGAAACTGCTTACCGTGCTGCAAGCGGGCAGGCCCGCGCGTGTCGCCGACCTCACCGACGAGGAAAAACTCCTCGCACGCGATCTCTTTCTCATCACCTCGAAGCCGCAGCTCTATGTCGCGAACGTGGACGAGGGCGGCCTGATCGGCGGCAATGACTACACTGCCGCCGTGGAAAAGCGCGCCGTGGAAGAGCACGCACAGGTGGTCCGCATCTGCGGTGCGCTCGAAAGCGAAATCTCTCAGCTGGAACCAGCGGAACGCGACGAGTTTCTGAAGGACATGGGTCTGAGCGAGCCCGGCCTGAACCGGCTCATTCACTCGGCCTACCGGCTTCTGGACCTCATCACTTACTTCACCGCGGGCGTGCAGGAGGTCCGTGCGTGGACGATCAAGCGCGGCACCAAAGCCCCCGGCGCAGCAGGCGTCATCCACTCGGACTTCGAACGCGGCTTCATTAAGGCCGACGCCTACGCCAGCGACGATCTCTTCGCCCTCGGCGGTGAACAGGCTGTGAAGGAAAAAGGCCTCCTCCGCTCAGAAGGCAAGGAGTACGTCGTGAAGGATGGCGATATTCTTTTCTTCAAGTTCAACGTATAGATGCCGGGTAATGCGGAGGCAGCAGTGATTTTCCGGATATTACGCTGGTCTGTCTTCGCCGCTGCCGTTCCAATCTGCTTTGTCCTGTCCTTTTTCGGGTGGATCGCCACCGGCTTCGCCGGGTTGTCGTATGCGGCTACGCTTCTGCTTGCGCTCCCGGTGCTACTCTTCGCAATACGGTCCCTTCGCACTTGCGCGTTGGTGCTTGGAAGTCTCCTCTTCCTTAACCTTTCGCTTCCGTGGCCACATGGAATTGATCGATTGACGGGAAAAAACCTGTCTCTGTCGCAGTTAGATTTTTGGTACTGCATCGCTGTTGCTTGTGTGGCGATTGCGTCGATCATTCCGGAACGAAAGCCTCAAAAAGAGGTTTAATAGCAAGCAAACAGCGATCAATAGCGGCCAGAGGAAGGCTATCTGTTTGTCATCCCGTAGCGCAGCGAAGGGATCTGCTGTTCAGCCGGTGTCTGAAATGATTCGCGGCGAGATGACAAATAGTCCAAACCGCATCCTACAGCCGCCTGATTGCTCTATCGCCGTCCTCTCTTAGCCCCCGCACCTTTGCTCCAGTATTGAAATTCATCCACGTAAAGCTCGCCGGTCAGATCCGCCGCGCGTATCTGCATCCGCGCCTGCGCGTCCGCCACTGCCTTGTTGTAGACGACGGAGCCAACCTCCTCCAGGAAGAAGTTCAGCAGCAGACTGGCAGGAAGATCGCCGATCGGCTCCTCCATATTTTCCTGAAAATAACGCTGGATCGAAGCGACGGCGTCGGCACGCGCTTGTTTGGAGATCTCGATGGCCATTTAGAAAAAGTACACCGAACCATCGCGCAAAGAACATGTCCGAGAACGAGTAGCTTCGCAGATTCCTGCCTCCGCAAATCTCATGCCGCCGCGTACCCTTGAAACAACATGGCAAAGAAACTTCGCGTAGGCATTCTCTTCGGTGGACGCAGTGGTGAGCATGAGGTCTCCCTCCGCTCCGCCGCCTCCATTCTCGATGCAATCGACCGCAAGAAGTACGATATCGTCCCCATCGGCATTAGCAAGCAGGGCAAGTGGCTCAATGGAACCGACGCGCAGAACCTGCTGGGAGGCGACACCGTCTCCCAGCTCGCCGCCACTGCAGAGACTGGCCTTAGCATCCACGCCGCTGCCGCGGGCAGTGGAGCGTCGAAGCTCGACGTCGTCTTTCCCGTGCTCCACGGCACCTTTGGAGAAGACGGCACCATCCAGGGCCTCTTTGAACTGGCAGATGTGGCCTACGTTGGTTCCGGCGTCCTCGGCTCTGCCGCTGGCATGGACAAGGACGCGATGAAGCGCATGTTCGCCGCCTCCAAACTACCCATGGTGAAACACGTGACTCTTCTTCGCAGCGAGTGGGCCGCCTCCAAGCGTAGATGCACTACGCAGATCGAAGCAGCGCTGAAGTATCCGCTCTTTGTGAAGCCCGCAAACCTCGGCTCCTCCGTCGGCATTAGCAAGGTACACGACCGTAGCGAGCTTCCCAAAGCGATGGACGAAGCCGCGCGCTTCGATCGCAAGATCGTCATCGAACAGGGCGTCGGCGGCA
>JAHFTZ010000275.1 GCA_023265355.1 Terriglobus sp. | reverse complement strand
GCCGCTGGGACAGGTCATCGCGCAGGGCATGGCGGCAGGGAAGCCAGTCGTCGCAACGCGCGGCGGCGGAGCTTCGGAGATCGTCCAGGACGGTATCACGGGTCTGCTCGTTCCAGCGAAGGATCACGTCGCTCTCGCCACAGCCATCCTGTCTCTGTTGCGCGATCCTGAACAGGCGGAACTGATGGCTCTGCGTGGACAGAAGTCTGCGATCGAAAACTTCGCCGAAGCATCCATCACACGCAGAGTGGAAGCGGTCTACGACACGATGATGCAGTAGGCCCTTTGGGTAGCAACTACAGGCGGGTATTCATCTTTGCATCGCGCTGCTGCAACAAGGTCGTTAGTCGCTGAACCAGCTTCTGCGCAAAGATAGTTCTGTCAAATTTTTCGGCGTGCTGGCGCAGCTTCTGAGGATCCCATGGAATGGTCTCCGAACGAACGAGAGCGTCCGCCATCGAAACAGGAGTAGCTTCTGGAAAGAGGATGCCTGTCTGGCCGTCCACAATCGTATCCAGAGCGCCGCCTACACCGTAGGCAACGCACGGTCTTCCGGAAGCCGCTGCTTCCAGTGGAGTGAGACCAAAGTCTTCTTCACCAGGGAACAGGAATGCTCTGCAGTGCGAAAGTAGATGAGTCACATCTTCATCGGGAAGACGTCCGGCAAATTTTATGTCTTGTCCAGCAAGAGATTCGAGGCGAGGACGATCCGGACCTTCTCCAACGATGATGAGTTTTCTTCCAAGCAGCTTGCACGCTTCCATCGCAAGATCGACCCGCTTATAGCCCACCAGGCGCGAAACGATCAGATAGTAGTCGCCAATGTCTGCGGAGATTGCAAACCGCTTTACATCAATGGGCGGAAACATAATCTCAGAGTCGCGTCCATAGTACAGACGTATGCGCTCGGCAATGACGGTTGAATTTGCGATGAAGACATCGACACGGTCCGCCGACTGCTTATCGAGGTTGCGCAAAAGCCTGGTAAGGTTCCGCAGGAAAAAATTGACGAATACATTGAAGTTCTCGCGGCGTGCATAGTCCTCATAACGCCAGATCCATCGCGAAGGGGAGTGACAGTAGCAGACGTGCAGGGCATCGGGCCGCTTTCGTAGCATCTTTGCGAAGCCGTAGCAGCTCGACACGACCAAGTCGTACCGTTCCAGCGCGATGCCACGCATCGCCAATGGATACAGCAAGAGATAGTGTCGATAGTATTTTCTGAGATTGGGAAGGCGTTGCATCCATGAGGTATGGATCGTGCGCGTCTTCATGTATTTCGATAGTCGCTGCTCTACAAGGACACTGGTATACACATCTGCAGTGGGCAAGGCACGCGCGATCTCTTCAGCAACACGTTCTCCTCCGCCGGCCTGTACAAAGTTGTCCTGCACAAACGCAATCTGTTGATGGGGGGAGAGCAGCTGCTCTGGAAGAGAAGTGGCCTGCTCATGCTCAACAGATTCGTTCATCGAGGATCCTTTCAAACCACTGAGTTGCTTCATTGTAGTAAGCGTCCTGTCGAATCAGTCTTTCGGGTCGTCTACGGTCCTCACGGAGAAAGAGCCAATGGTTTTCCAGAGCTGCTTTCTCTGGAAGCTGGCTTATCGAGTGTCGCCCTGAGGCCCGTAAAACTAAGATGATCTCGGCTGGCTAAGTGGGTGCTTAGAGAAGGAATATAACGAGCCTCGTTGGATACACCAAAGGTGCCGCCAGCAATTATTTTTGGAAGCCGGGCAGATCGATACGACGTGCGATGTGATCCCGGATCCAATGCGCGTCCCACCATTCCTTGGGGTCGATCTGGACACCATCGAGCTGCATGGCGAAGTGGACATGGTCGCCGCCTGCCATTCCAGTCATGCCACTCAGTCCCATCACCTGCGAGCGTTTGACCATATCGCCCACGTGCACATCGATCCGGCTCATATGGCCATAGATCGTCTGCAGACCATAACCGTGGTCGACCACAACGCAGTTGCCGTAGATCCCGAGGGGAGCAGCCCATACGATACGGCCGTCATTCGAGGCCTCGACCCCTACATGCTGCGTGACGGCGAGATCGTAGCCAAGATGCACCTGCTGGTCGATCTTCTTGCCGTGGTACATATAACTGCGCACATCAGCGAAGGTGGCTTCAGCCTGTGCATGCGACTGGCGCGTGAAGGGCTGTGACCAGAGGAAGCTTTCGGCAGTTTTGAGGCGAAGGTCGGCCAGCGTCTTGTTGTTCGCCTGGCGCATCTCCGTATTGATCTTGACGAAGCGCGCGACGGGATCGCCCGTGCCATTTGGATCAAGTTCGCCGAGGACCTTCTGCAGGAACTGATCGGAGATCTGGATCTCGTGCTGCGTGTAGACGGGCTGTTCCTTCTTGGGAAAGATCACGGTGAGTGGTGTCGTCACATCGTTGCCAGCTCCATTCGAGGCGTAGACCAACGGCGTCGTGCCCGCAGGCATGTTCCAGGCGAAAGCGAACAAAGAGAAGAGTCCGGGCTTGCCGCCGGGCATGGGCCACGCACGGAATGTCTGGTTCCCAACGCGGACGCCCGCGGAGGTGTAGGAGCCAGTGACGTTGAGGGTCGCAAGATCGGCCATGCCGAGGTACAAGTAGTGCTGATCGGAATCTGGGCTGACAAGAGGTGGCTGCGTGACCACGTTCACATCGCGTTCAATGCGAGTCGTGCCATGAAACAGACCACCAGACGTGGCTTCGAGGATGAGGCGGGCGGGACCATCATGCAACTGAGGCGTGGTCTTAATCCCGACTTCGAAATTGAAGGTGGTCTCAGGGCCCTTTGAGGCAGTCGGGGCCTGCCAGGCCTGGTATTGCGCGCCGTTCTGAGACAACGTAGCTGTGAACTTACTGACGCCGTGAGGATCGCGAACGTGGGCGGCGATAGGCGTTGCCTGTCCCACGGTGGTCACGGGTGCTGACATATCGATCGAGGGTTTGCCGCAGCCGGTCAAAACTAGGCACAGCGGAAACAGAAGGAGACAAGAAGAAGTGATGGGGATTTGCACACTTCAATTCTAGTCGAGAGTGCGTCGAATTCACCTTTGAGCCTGCGAGCCCTGAGAAACCGGTGGCACTCTTTCGCACTGCCGCCAGAGTTGTTCTCTATATTGAGCAGGTCCGAGCAAGAACGTCTGCTCCAGACAGTCGTGTGTGTGGATGTAATCACGGAAAGGCCCGGTATGGTCATGCGGAGTGGTGGGAATATCGGGATCCAACGCCACATATTTCGGCGGAGACTTTTGCAGAGCATCGAGGATGCGCTTCACATCTTCGACTGAGGTGAAATCGTCATTGTTCACAAACTCGGCATGCGTGGGGTTTTGCAGTCCCAGGTAAAGGATCGCGGCGCCCTGATTGAACATGACGTCACCGGGGGAGGTTCGCTGCTGAAGCCAACCTGTCTCCTGCCATTGTCCCTTGTCCGTAAAGGCGATCTCTCCTGTTGGCAGCAGGAGTGAACGGTGCCATTGCATCTGACGGTGAAGCGGAAGCCAGATCATCAATGCCAGGGAAAAAGACCATAACGTGTAGCGCAAAAGCTTCCGTATCTCACCGCGTTGCTCGACATGAAAGACGCAAACAAGAAGAGCGGGCGGAGCAACAGTACAAATACGGAAGGATGTCGGGCCAGACCCGATCGCGATACACAGAGCAAGGCCCACGAGATTGATCAGGACCAGTTGACTTCGCTGCTCCTGCGTCGACCCGCTTCTCTTCTTCCGCAGGTCATACAGACTCAGGAAATACATATAAGGAACCAGGAGATAGATCGCCAGGAAAGGCGTCCATCGAAAAAGATCCCAAATACCGTGTATCGGCGGTAACTGGTGAAGATAGGTTCTGGGTGAATTGATCTGCCTGGAGAGTCCCGTCAGTGGAAAGATCAAGAGATCGAAGATGAGGCGATAGGTTCCTGCCTTGTACGCGTAGTAGCCAAGAACAATCGTACATAGACCAACAAAGGGCAGAAGCAACAGGCCGACCTGCTTCCACAGGGGAACCGTTCCGTTGCCCTGCAAAAACACGAAGAAGGCAATAAATGCCAGGAGAACAAGAGATCCTTGCACCTGCGTAAACAGCGTCGCAAGGCCGCAGAGGCTTCCTGTAAGAGCGATGCGCCATGATTCCTGTCCTCGCATCAGCACGGAGACGGCCGAGAGTGCAGCCAGTGTTCCCCACCAATGATGCGTGACATCCA
>JAHFTZ010000274.1 GCA_023265355.1 Terriglobus sp. | reverse complement strand
ACCCCGTGATCGCACCCGATAAATCAGTCAAGTACCTCAGCACGGACGGCGTCGCCGAAGCGGCTATCGCGCATGCAGGTGGAGATGCCTCCAGGCTTGGCCGCATCTGTGTGATTGGCCATCACGATCACGCGAAACGGTGCGTAGAGGTTTCACGTGCAAGGGGCATGGATGCATGGGCGATGGAAGGTCTATCGCTTCCGGCAGCATACGACGCTGAGTCCGACCAACCGTGGACGCGCGAACGTCAGATTTATCTGATCCACGATATGGCCGCGCAGCTTATGCAGATTCGCGCCGCACGTCTCGCCGTCCATCCGCAATGAACAAGACGCCCGTTGCGGTGGATAGGTCCTCGTCGGAACTCCGGATAGCGTAGCGAAGACCAAGCGGTACCGCGAAGTCGCGATACCGCTTGCCCGCGCGATGACTTATTGCTCCAGGATCAGTTCGATGCTCTTTTCAGTCGGATCGATCGTCCCAATCGTAAAGCTCCGCACCTGACCCGCTTTAATTGCTTCGGATTTCTTAGCATCCGTCGAAGGAGTCGAAGCTGCCGGAGAATCGCCGGACTTCCATTTCGATTTCAGCATGGAACTAAACGCGGAGAGATCGACCACGACCGGCGTCTGCGGCACAGGTGTTTCCGGCGCTTCCGGCGTCACAGTCGGCAACGTGCAGTGTGCAGTAATCCCTTCGCCCAACTCCACCCGCGCCACACCGCTCTCCACCGAAATTACGCGGCCAGTCACGGCGTCTCCGGTCTTATGCTCGCCAAGAAATTCGTCCAGGCTGGTCGGTACGAGCTGCTTTATGCTCAAACGAAGCTGGCGCTTCTCCTTGTCAATCTCAAGAACCTGCGCCCGGACCACCTCGCCAACGCGTAGTACGTCGGATGGATGATTCAATCGACGCTCCGCCGTGATTTCGCTGATGTGTACAAGGCCTTGAACGCCTTCAGAGATCTGCACGAACGCGCCAAACTTCATAATGGTAACGACCGGCCCTTCGACCACCGCGCCTACCTTGATCTGTTCCGCGGCATCGACCCAGGGATCTCCAAGGGCCTGCTTCAACCCAAGCGAGATGCGGCGGTCTTCAACGCCAATGCCCAGGATGAGAGCATCCACAGTGTCGCCGACATTCAGCACTTCGGTAGCCTTGTGGATGCGCTTGGACCAGGACATTTCTGAGAGGTGCACCAGACCTTCGACTCCAGGTGCGATTTCGACAAAGGCTCCAAAGTCGGCAGTGCGCGTTACCGTGCCCCGCACACGATCCCCGACGGCAAACTTTCCCGCCACACTATCCCAGGGATGCGGCTGAAGCTGTTTCAGCCCCAGACTGATGCGACGGCTCTCCGGATCGATCTTCAGGATCTTTACCTGCAACTCCTGGCCGACTTCTAGAACGTCGGAGGGTTTGCCAATACGGCTCCACGCCATGTCGCTAACATGCAGCAGGCCATCGATGCCACCGAGATCGATGAACGCACCATAGTCCACCAGACTGCGCACGGTTCCGTCTACGATCGAGCCTTCCTGCATTGCGGCAAACCGGAGATCACGCCCCTTCAGCTCCTCTTCTTCTGTAACAACGCGGCGATCGATGACGACATCTTCCTCGACCACATCGAGCTTTGTGATGCGGCAAAGAATCTCCTGCCCCACCAGCTTTTCCATCTCTGCGGCATCCCGTGCTCCGCTGCGCGAGGCGGGAAGAAAGGCACGCACGCCCACGTCAACATGCAGACCGCCCTTCACCACGGCGGTCACCGTACCCACGATGTTCGTTCCATCGGCAAAGGCAGTCTGCAGATTGCTCCAGTCCTTCGGTTGCGTAACGCGGAAGAGCGAAAGGCCGTAGTATCCATCCGAATCGCGGCCCTTCACGGAGACCATCAGGGTGTCACCCGGTTTCACCGGCTCTTTATTCGCAGAAAACGCCGTCAGCGGAAGTATGCCCTCGGACTTGAAGCCGATATCGACAAACACGGATTCAGTGTTGACCGCGACTACAGTCCCGCGGATCTGCCGCCCTTCTTCGCCCGATCGGCGATCGTTCGTCCGTTGATATGCGGAGAAGATGTCGCTAAAGGATGCTCCCTCATCTTCCTCTACAACAACTGCGGCGGATGCAACATGGCCAGTAGCGTTTTTTGGATCGGGGAGCGCCCTCTCTGAGGAAGGCGCTGTAAGGTCGGTCGTACCGGTGGAACTCAATTCGGACATAAAACAACACCCTTGGAGGCATGTGGTCATGCTGACCACGGTCTGCCTTTTTGCCAGAATATCACCGTACCTGTAGCGCACGAGTTTCCTCTGTTACATCCTTCCGTAGAAGGACATGCGCCAGTCGACGAACCCGAAGAAGCGTTGTTCAGCATGGAAGTATTACGAAGCAGCACTGCGCAGATTCCAGTCATGCTTTAAACGAAGTGTCGCGACGTGGCAGATGTCCGGGCACATGCTCCCAGCCCGCGTAAGATTAGTGTATGAGCTCCCCAGTAACGCTCGTCTCCTCCGGCTCCGACCATAACTCTGTGAGCTTCCCCTTCACGAATACCTATGCCCGTTTGCCGCAACGCTTCTACTCCCGTGTGGATCCTACGCCGGTGGCCGCTCCACGTCTGATCAAGGTCAATTACGAATTAGCCCGCAGCCTGGGCCTCGATCCGCAGGCGCTGGCGAGTTCGGAGGGCGTCGAGATCCTGGCGGGCAACCAGATAGCGGAGGTATCAGAGCCACTGGCGATGGCTTACGCCGGACATCAGTTCGGAAACTTCGTGCCTCAACTCGGCGATGGACGCGCCAACCTGCTCGGCGAGGTAATCGGACAGGACGGCCTGCGTTACGACATTCAACTCAAGGGGTCAGGCCCTTCTGCATTTTCGCGACGCGGCGATGGCAGAGCCGCCCTCGGCCCGGTCCTGCGCGAATACATCGTCAGTGAAGCCATGGCGGCGATGGGCATACCCACCACGCGCGCACTCGCCGCAGTTACCACAGGCGAACAGGTCTTTCGCGAAACCATTCTGCCGGGGGCAGTATTAGCCCGCGTTGCCGCAAGCCACCTCCGCGTAGGTACTTTTCAATACTTTGCCGCAAAGGGAGATATCGAGGGTATTCAAACACTGGCAGACTATGCGATCTCCCGCCATTACCCTGACGCCGCACAGTCAGGTAAGCCTTACCGCGCCCTACTGGATGGCGTGATCGCTCGGCACGCTCATCTGATCGCACAGTGGATGCTCCTCGGCTTCATCCATGGCGTGATGAACACCGACAACACCTCTATCTCCGGCGAGACGATCGACTACGGCCCTTGCGCCTTCATGGAAGCGTACGATCCGGCCAAGGTATTCAGCTCCATCGACCATCGCGGACGCTATGCCTATGGCAATCAGCCGCACGCGGCACACTGGAACCTGACGCGTTTCGCGGAAACCTTGTTGCCGCTTCTGCAAAAAGAGGAAGGCAGTGAAGAAGCTGCGACCTCCTCAGCATGGGCAGCGCTCGAGGTCTTCGGTACGAGGTTCGAGCAGGCACAGACGGCTGGCCTTCGTCGTAAGCTCGGCTTCTTCACAGAACGCGAAGGAGATGCATCGCTCGCGCAGGACCTGATGGATCATATGGCCACCAACCGTGCCGACTTCACGCTCACCTTTCGGCGACTGAGTGATGCCGCTGCAGGGCCGGAAGGGGACGCCGGGGTTCGTACGCTCTTCGCCGATCCAGGCTCGTTCGACCCATGGGCTGCCGCGTGGCGCAATCGGCTGAGGGAAGAAGATGTCTCAGCACAGGAGCGTGCCGCAAATATGCGGCTGGCCAGTCCTGCATTCATCCCACGAAATCATCGGGTGGAAGCGGTGATTGAAGCAGCAGTGCTTCGACAGGACTTCCAGCCCTTCGAAGAACTACTCGATGTCGTGTCGCGGCCCTACGAAGACCGTCCAGGGTTCGAGCGGTATGCGGTGCCGGCCCTTCCAGAGGAATATGTAAGCCAAACCTTCTGCGGCACGTAAAGCCAGAGACATCTATGAGTAGCGATACCCACGGCCCTCTTCGGACTTACGGCTTGGCGTACGGATAGCATGCGTTACGGCGTCAATTCTTTTGGTCTCATGAAATTTCGGAGCTTTTCGCTGCTTGAGCTCACCTAATGACCACGGTTAAAATCTCAGAAGCCGCGGGCGACTCCGACAAAGCCGTTCGCATCTTTCCT
>JAHFTZ010000273.1 GCA_023265355.1 Terriglobus sp. | reverse complement strand
CACGTCGAGAATGACTTCGATACCAGCGCGATGAAGCGCTTTGACCATATCGCGGAACTCTTTGAGGCAGGCGAGGGGAGAGTGGCTGGAGCTGTAGCCAGGATGCGGTGTAAAAAAGCTTACAGGGCTGTATCCCCAGTAATTTTCAAGCCCCGCAGGCGCATCCTGCCGATCGAACTGGAAGATCGGCATCAACTCCACAGCGGTAATGCCCAGCTCTTTCAAGTAGGGGATCTTCTGGACTAAGCCTGCATATGTGCCGCGCTGGTTCTCCGCCACGCCGGAGTTCGGATGTCGCGTGAATCCACCGACATGCAACTCGTAAATCACCATTTTTTGAAAGGGCAGCGAAAGTGGCTGGTCGCCCTCCCAGTCGTAGCTCCGCAGATCCACCACAACGGATCTCATCGAAAAGGCTTCGTTGTCGCCACGCTGTGAAGAGATCTTTCGATCATAGTGTTTGGCGCATACCGCCTTTCCATAAGGATCGAGCAGGACTTTGTCGCCATCGAAGCGAGATCCAACTCCGGGAGCATAGGGGCCGTCGGCGCGATAAGCGTAAATCTGGCCAGCACCGATCCCTGGTACCTCGACGTGCCAGTAGTGTCCGGTGAGATTGGTTTCAGGGGTAAGCTCGATCACGCGGCTTGCTGTCTTTGCATCTTCATCTTCGAAGAGCAGGAGGTGCATTGCACGCGCACGCGAGGAGAAGATGCTGAAGTTGACGCCGTTGGCGGTTACGTTGGCTCCCAACGGAAAGGGGCTTCCGGCTTTCATAAGGCAATTTCCTCTTTCAACACTGCTCTCTGCCTTGACGGAAGGAGAATGCCCTGCCTTTCCGCAACCGATGCGAAAGGGCATTCATCGCGGTCGCTCTCTATTCTAGAGGGATGTATTGCACAGCATGTCTTCTACTGAGTAAGTCGTCCGGCTTAAGATGCACAACAGAAAAGGTTACGGCCTTCGGCTTTTGCCAGATAGAGTGCTTTGTCGGCGGCTTCGAGCAGTTCCTACCGTGTGTCTGAAACTGCGGGTCGAGACGCGGCGATGCCACACGAGAAGGTTGCGCTGATGCGATGAAATGCCTGTCGCGTAATCTGATTTGGCGGAAAGCCTGCGAGGTAGAGAAGACGCTCTTCGCGATCGAAGCGATAGTTCGTGGTCGGAGCACGGCCGATGCCAGGCATCTCTACTACTATGTGATTTTCCTGTCTTTAAAGAGAAGGAGCGAACAGAGTTGCAGATTCCCAGAACACCGGCAGGAAATAGGAGCCAAATTGCCACTTTGGGCACATTGAACCCCTCACGTTTGGATCAGATCGGCACGTTTTCGTTGTGTCCCATTACACTATGTGGATGCTTGTATTGGATACACCCCTTCGTGACATCAAAATTATCGAGCCTATGCTTCACCGGGACGGCAGAGGTTGGTTCGCAGAAGCCTTTAACGCCAGAAGTTTTCATGAACAGGGGCTTCCTTCGAACTTTGTCCAAGACAACCAGTCCATGTCGCAGCGCGGCGTTCTTCGTGGCCTTCACTATCAACTTGGTCAGCCCCAGGGGAAGCTCGTTCGCTGCGTTTCCGGACATATCTGGGACGTTGCCGTGGATCTGCGCCGCACTTCGCCGGATTTTGGTAAATGGGCTGGATTTCACCTTCGCCCATTGACAAGCGAAGGAAAGCTGCAGATGCTTTGGATTCCTGAGGGCTTCGGCCACGGTTTTCTGGTATTGTCGGAGACCGCTGAACTTCTCTATAAAACGACGAATCATTACTTTCCCAAGGGCGACAGGTCGGTCCGGTGGAACGATCCGGAGATCGCCATCGAGTGGCCCCTCGCGGAACTGAATGGTCTGGAGCCTATCGTGAGTGATAAAGATGCAGTTGCACCGCTTCTGAACTCCGCCGAGCTTCCGCCGTCTGAGGCCGCGACCCAGGAGCCTATGCATGCCTGATACCCTCCTCGTCACCGGCGGCGCCGGATTTATCGGATCGAACTACGTTCTCCATCGGCTCTCTCAGGGAGACGGTCGCGTCGTTAACCTCGATAAGCTGACTTACGCTGGTAACCTGGGGAATCTGGCTGCCGTGGCGCACGATCCCAGGCATATCTTTGTGCACGGAGATATCTGCGACCTGGCCCTAGTCCAGCAGCTTTTGAATGAGCACAAGCCACGCGCCATCGTTCACTTCGCGGCGGAAAGCCATGTAGACCGCTCCATCCTGGGCCCGGAAGCCTTCCTGAAGACGAACATCGATGGCACCTTCGTCATGCTCACTGCGGCGAGAACGTACTACGACACGCTGCAGGGAACCGAAAAGGATCAGTTTCGCTTTTTGCACGTCTCCACGGACGAGGTCTACGGAACGCTCGGACCGAACGATGCACCCTTCCACGAACAGACTCCGTTCGCTCCCAACAGTCCTTATGCCGCCTCCAAGGCGGGCAGCGACCATCTGGTGCGGGCGTGGGTACATACCTATGGTCTGCCCGCGCTGATTACGAACTGCTCGAACAACTACGGTCCTTTGCAGTTCCCGGAAAAGCTGATCCCGCTCACCATCGCGAACGCTCTCGCCGGAAAAACTCTTCCCGTTTATGGCGATGGACAGCAGGTCCGCGACTGGCTCTACGTGCTCGATCACTGCCGTGCTATCGACACTGTGCTGGAAAAGGGACGGGTAGGCGAGACCTACAACGTTGGCGGTGGAAACCAGCAGACGAACATCGATGTCGTTCACCGAATCTGCGATCTCCTGGACGAGCTTGCACCGTCCTCCCACGTTCCCCATAGGGAGTTGATCCAGTTTGTGCAGGACAGACCGGGCCACGATCGTCGCTATGCGATCGACGCCCGCAAGCTGGAGGGCGAACTCGGCTGGAACGCCCAGGAGAGTTTCGACACTGGCCTGCGGAAGACGGTGCAGTGGTATCTCGATCATCCCGAATGGATCGAAGAAGTCACCAGCGGTGCGTACCGGAACTGGATTGACCGGAACTACGCGGAAAGAACAGTGCAGACACGCACGATGCAGGATGCCGGAGGCAGTGCAAGATGAAGGGAATTATCCTCGCTGGAGGGTCAGGAACCCGGCTTCACCCGGTGACCAGGGCCATCTCTAAGCAGCTTTTGCCGGTGTATGACAAGCCGATGATCTACTACCCGCTCTCCACGCTCATGCTGGCGGGCATCCGTGAGATCCTCATCATCTCGACACCGCTGGATACGCCTCTCTTCGAACGTCTCCTGGGAGATGGAACGCAGTGGGGGATCAAGATCGAGTACGCAGTCCAACCTTCGCCCGACGGTTTGGCGCAAGCCTTCCTTATAGGGA
Organism: Terriglobus sp.; assembly: GCA_023265355.1. Lineage (GTDB taxonomy): Bacteria > Acidobacteriota > Terriglobia > Terriglobales > Acidobacteriaceae > Terriglobus. The sequence continues at coordinate 895 of JAHFTZ010000273.1, read as the reverse complement.
AGGAGTTTCTGGCTGGAGAGGGTTGCTGCCTTGTTCTTGGCGACAACATCTTCTACGGTCACGATCTCGCTCCGCTGCTTCGCCAGAGCGCTAAACTGACCTCCGGAGCTACGGTCTTTGCGTATCCAGTACACGATCCTGAGCGCTATGGTGTGGTTGAGTTCGATGCCAACCGCAAAGCGATCTCTCTGGAAGAAAAGCCGACTAAGCCGAAGAGCCGCTATGCCGTCACGGGCGTGTACTTCTACGATGCTCAGGTTGTGAAGGTCGCGGAATCGCTTAAGCCTTCTCCACGCGGCGAACTGGAGATCACGGACGTGAATCGGTGGTATCTCGAACAGGGAACCCTGCGTACCGAGATCCTGGGACGAGGAATGGCGTGGCTGGATACCGGCACGCACGAGTCTCTGCAGGAGGCCTCGAACTTTATCCACGTGATCGAAAACCGGCAGGGCCTGAAGGTAAGCTGCCCGGAAGAGATTGCGTACCGCCTCGGCTACATCGACGCAGAGCAGCTGAAAAGTCTCGCCAGCGCTATCGCAAAGAGCAGCTACGGCCAGTATCTGCTCAGGCTTCTGGAAGACAGCATTTACTAGTGCAAACCCAGCGGAGGTGAGTTTACCCTCCGCTGGGTTTAGCGCGGTCTGCCTTTTGAGTTGCAGCTTCAGTACGGCAGTTCCCATCCGCCTCCACCCAAGACAATAAATTCGACTGCCCTCTAGTACGGTCGGCGTGGTATTTGTCCCTTTGTAATAAAAGACCCGCCCGCGCTCTACAGATGGTCGTTCTGATTTGGAATCGGATGCGTTTGTCTGTGTCCTGTTAATCCGTTTTTGGGAATAACTAGAAAAATATTTAAGGAAATAACTTGATTGTCATAGAAGGTAGAAGCAAA
>JAHFTZ010000272.1 GCA_023265355.1 Terriglobus sp. | reverse complement strand
GCCTGGCTGCGGGAGATGCCGCTGGTCGAGCTGATGGCCCGCGCCGATGCAGTCCGCTGGGAGCTCCATCCCAAAGCCGAAGTGACCTACGTTCTGGACACGAATCCGAACTACACCAACGTATGCACAGAGAACTGCACCTTCTGCAGCTTCTACCGTCCCGTCGGAAGCAAGGAAGGCTACGTCCACAGCCCGGAGGAAGTCGCCTCGCGCGTAGCGCGCGCGTATGCGCAGGGCGCGACGACGGTGCTTCTGCAGGGCGGCCACAACCCCGATCTTCCGCTGGACTACTACCTCGCCCTCATCGACGCGATCAAGACCAGCACGCCGAAGATGCACCTGCACCTCTTCTCTCCCTCGGAGATTACGCAGATCGCGAAGGCCTCCGGAGAGACGGTGGATCAGATTCTGCAGCGCTTCTGGGAACGCGGCGTAACGACGATGCCCGGTGGTGGAGCGGAGATTCTCACAGATCGCGTGCGACGCAAGGTCTCGCCCAAGAAGCTCTCCGCCGATGGCTGGATCAACGTCATGCGGAGCGCGCATCGCGTCGGCATGTCCACCAGCGCGACCATGATGTACGGCCACCTGGAAGAGAACGAAGACATCATCGAACACCTCGTCCGTCTGCGCACTCTGCAGGATGAGACCGGCGGCTTCTACGCCTTCATTCCGTGGAGCTTCAAACGCGGAGCTTCGCCGCTCTCGCAACTGGTCAAGACGGATGCCCTGCCAAGTTTCTACCTGCGCATCCTCGCCATCTCGCGCCTGATGCTCGATAACATCCTGCACATCCAGGCGTCGTGGTTTGGCGAGGGAATCCGCGCGGGGCAACTCGGCCTCTACAGCGGAGCGGATGACTTTGGCGGCATTCTGATCGAGGAGAACGTCCTCTCGCAGGCGCAGCACAAGGTAGCCATCACGCGGCCTGCGTTGCTCAATGCCATTCGCGAGGCCGGGTTTACGCCCGTGCAGCGGACCACCGGGTACGAAGTCGTTCAGGGCACATCGCTCGTGAACATCGTCAACCCCGAAGCCGCCGTGGAAACCTTCCAACGTACCCCCGGTCCACAGCAGGTCGTTTCGCATGAAGAAGAGAGAGTCAATGCCTGATTCCAACACGACCGCCCTGCGGCAGCTGCGCATCGGCCACACGCCGGATGCCGATGACGCTTTCATGTTCTACGGCTTCGTCTCCGGACAGGTCGTCATCCCCGGCTGCGAGATTGTGCATGAACTAATGACGATCGACGCACTGAACCGAAGGGCGTGGGGCGAAGATCCGCTGGAGGTCACGGCGATCTCCGTGCACGCGTACTTCTCTCTGCGCGGGCGTTACGAGCTTCTGGGCGTGGGAACGAGCGTGGGACGCGGTTACGGTCCACGCGTGCTGAGCCGCGATCTGAAGAGCGTCGACGCACTTGCTCGAAAGCGAATCGCACTTCCGGGACCATGGACGACGGCGACCCTTGCGGCGCGGCTTCTGCTGCCGCCGTTTGAAGAAGTGCAGATGCGCTTCGACCAGATCATCGACGCGATCCTCTCGGGCGAAGTCGATGCGGGCGTCATCATTCACGAGGAACAACTGACCTTTGAAGAACGCGACCTGCGTCTGCTCTGCGATCTCGGCGCGGTCTTTGCGGATAGGCATGATGGCCTGCCGCTTCCTCTGGGCGTGAACTGCGTACGTCAGGATCTCGATCCGGAACTCAAACGCTCCATCGCAGACAGCTATCGCAAGTCGATCCAGATCGCCTTTGCGCAGCGCGAGAAAGCCATGGAGTACAGCGCTCCCTTCGGCCGCGGCGCTCCCGTCGATCTGCTCGACCGCTTTGTGGCCATGTACGTGAACGACGACTGCCTTGAGATGAATGCGGATGTGGTACGCGCGGTGGAAATTCTGGAAAAAGGTTACAACGCGCACTCGGTGAAGAGCCCGATTCTCTGAGTCCTTATTGGCGGACGGCTGCAGGCGTAAAGATCAGGAAGTAATCCTGGCCGTCAGCCTTGGTGAAGTCATAGTGACCCACCAGGCGAAACCCTGCGGCGGTAATCTCCTTTTCAACGATCGACTCTTTAAGGCCATGATCGTCTCCGCTGCCATTGCGGTCGATGATGCCCAGGCGCGCTCCCGGCTTGAGCGAAGGTAGAAGCGCAGCAAGGACCGCGCGTGGGTTCGCAAGCTCGTGATAAACCTTCAGCATCAGCAGGGCGTCGACGCTGTTTGCCGGAAGCTTCGGATTCTCCGGTGTACCGAGGACGGTCACGATCTGCGGAAGCTTGTCCTTCGCTGCGCGATCCCGAATGTAGCTGAGGTACTGCGGATTGATGTCTTCCGCAAAGACCTTGCCGGTGGGGCCGACACGCTTCGCAGCGCGCGTGGTGAACCATCCCGAACCTGCGCCAAGGTCAGCCACAGTGCTCCCCTCTTTGATCTGCAGCAGATCCATCACACGCTGAATTTGCAGCCGCTCGTCGCGCCCAGGAGTCTCAAAGATGGAAAGATCCCCAGCATAAGGCTGGCTGGTGGGATGCTGCGGCACAGGTGTCTGAGCCGCAAGGCTGGCCGCGAGAAAGAGAGCAAGGACGAAGCGCTTCATGCTGGTTGGATGCGTGCCCTCTCGCAGCAGTTGGAGAAAACGCGCTTTGTCGATCTCCTATTCTTTTGGCTCGACCCGTCGCGGAAGGATCTCCGGAGGCACATCTGCTCCCTGCTTCCAATTGCACTGAAAGCTGCCGGTATAGCCGAAGAGCTTGCCCCATCTGCGGTTGGTCGCGCTCACTTCAATGCGAAAGCACTGCGCCACATCGTCATACCACTCGCAGACCTCGGCTACGCCTGAGAAGAAGAGTGGAAAGCGGAAGGCGATGGGCGACTCATAAAAGCGCTGCTCCCCGGAGCGAAGACGAACACCTCCATTCGGCGCGACTGAAATGTCGATATCGACCGCGAGGTGCTGGTGGGTTCCGAGATAGTCCACGATGCATCCACGCTCTTCGCTGTAAATCATGTACGCATCGAAGCGCCTCCGCTTGCTAGCCTCGAAGGTCCGAACCCATGTGACCGTTTCGCGACCGAGCGGATCACGATAGGCGTAGTTCTGAATGGTGAAAGGTACATTCGTTCCGGTTTCGGGAAACATGATCGAGCGCCATGTGCCGATATAGAGAAACGGCAGGGTATACGGCGCACCGTGCCATAGGTTCTCCATGACGCCCGTACCCACCGAAGCGATACCGTCTGCGGAGGAGAAGCCGAAGCGGCGTTGAATCTGCGGATGAAGCTTGTTGAACTCCGAACCGAGCGCCCGCTGATAGATGGAACCCATGTCTACTCCTTTTTGTCCGCTCTTCTGCGGCAGCGACCAGCGAAGGGAATGCGCCGAGCCGCGAGAAAGCCCGCGAGCGAAAGTGCGATGACGCCGAGATTCAGCGTGACAGGATTGAACGCCGACGTGAGATACGCAGGGGAGCGAAGCGCCACGGCTCCAAGCGCCGCAACCATCGCAAGCGCATTGAGAAGCAGCGCACCGCGATGTCTCCACGTCACGAGCGTGAGAAGAGCGAGAACAATCTCAGCAGAGCCGATCCACGGCAGAAGAGCCGTAGAGACACCGCTCTGCGCAAGCATGGCAAGTTCATCGCGATTGTGGAAGAGAAGCTTTGGAATGAGGCCGTGCCAGAGCCACGTAAAAGCGATGGTGATCCGCGCAAGCGCATGAATCAAGGCCAACGTAAGCGAGATCTCCGGTGCCTGATCCTCTTCTGCCCAGAGACGCAGGCGGTCGAAGCTCCATGCCGTGGCCCAGCCCATAACCGGGCGAAAGGCAAGATCAAGCACGCGACCGAAGATTCCGAAACGTGTTTCGTAGTCGTACCAGGTCAGGAACTTGATCTGCGTTGCGCCAGGGATGTATCTCCAATAACCGGAGCCCGTGCGGATCAGCGACTTGGGATCGTCGGACGCAAAACGCAGGGAAGAGGTCGCGGAGCCATCCGTAGCGGTGTGCGTGGCAACACTCTCACCGGTGCCCGCAATGGAAATGCCAGCACCGATCCGTGTGACGTAAAGAAAGTACTGTGTCTCCGTAGTCTTAGGAAGGTACTGAATCTCAGTAAAGCGCAGGTCCCATCTCTGGTGCAGATGCGGCTGCTGCGTAAGCTCCCAAAGCCTCTCCATGGAGGAGGCGATTGGAAGTTCAACATAAATCCCTGGAGCGCTCACGAGAGCAGCGTATCA
>JAHFTZ010000271.1 GCA_023265355.1 Terriglobus sp. | reverse complement strand
CGATGCAAGAAGATCCCGCTGGGAAGACGGTTCCTCCACAGCGGGATCTTCGCTTGAAGTGAGAACTATCGCAGGATCGACGAGAGAGGCTTGCCCTGTACGTTATCCAGCTTGACGCCAAGCAAAACAGCGATCGTTGGAGCGATGTTCAGATTAGGGAAGGAAGCGATCTCGCCGGAGGGCTTAATCCCTTTTCCTGCCGCGATGAAGATCTCCTGCATCAGTGGGTTCGTGTTGGGATACCCATGCGCTCCGGCCTGCGGCACATCGGAGATGGCTGGCGAAGTCTCTCCGCCCGCGAAGGCGTAATCGTCCATGGCATAGGCAATCAGATCCGGAGCCTGAGAGGACACTGCCGGGGTCGGGAGGCCCTCAGCAGCATAGTGGTCTGGCGTCACAACAGAACGAACCCCGGGCTTGCCCTCGTACGCAGCCTTCAGCTTTTCTGTCAGCGCTGGTGAGGCGTGCTTCTCGTAGATCAAAGCAAGGCCTCCTTCCGGAATCGCAATCGCTTCATCCGAAGTAATGCCCGCCTCACGCAGGTATGCGCTGGTTGCAATGTGATGGTGGAGGCTCTGCTGTCCGTGATCGCTGACGATCAGGAAGGTCGTGCGGTCCGCATCGCCCGCTTCCTGCACGGCTTCCACGATCTTCTTCACGCAGCCGTCCAGGAAGGCGATGGTATCGAAGCCAGCTTCTGTGCCGAAGCCGTAGTGATGCTCAACACTGTCGAGAGCGAGAAGGTGCAACAGCATGAGATTGGGGTGGTGCTGCTTGATGATGCGCGCGGCGGCTTCGGTATAGAGCTGATCGCGCCAGGCCTGGCTTTGGCCATGATGAAAGTGCTGCAGATTGCCATGCGACGCCACTCCCGCCTTGATCATCTCCTGCTCGACGGGGCCGTCCACGTCGGGATCCTCGTGAAAGCGCCAGTTGATGCTGCTCGCGTGATAGATGGCGACCCAATCGACTTCTGCCGACGTCATGCCAGCGTCGTGTGCGGCGTCGTAGACGGTGGGTACAGCAACGAGCTCCGACTTCGGCGCGTCGGCCCAGATCTTCGCCGCCTTTGAGCCTTCTGTCCGCTGATTCTGGATAAGACCGTTCGCCAGGACATGATGCTGGGCGGGTGTGTCCCCTGTCACCATCGCAGTGTGATTGGGCCAGGTAACGGTCGGATTCACCGGCTGCATGGAGCGCGCATACGCACCCTGCTTCATGAGCATGCGCAGCGTAGGTGCGGGGACGTTGGGATCGCGGAGGGACTCGGCACCGAAGGCATCCAGGCTGATGACAACGACCATCGGCTTGGAGCGATTAACCTTTTCTTGTGCGGTAGCAGTGGCGGCCAGAGAGAGGCATAGAATACCGAATGCAGTTCGTGCAGTGATCACTTTTGGTTCTCCCTTGTTTGAACGCAGGATACCAAATGCAAATGACGCTCCGATGAACGGAGCGTCATTTGATTGAAGCAGATGGTAGATAAATTTAGAAGTCTTCGCCGAACTCAACCTCGCCCGGGACAGCGGTCTGGTATGCAGAGACGCGACGCTCGAAGAAGTTCGTGAGCTCCTGCACATCCTGAAGCTCCATGAAGCTGAAGGGATTCTTCGCATTGAAGTGAGCACCGATTCCAAGACGTTCCAAACGGGAATCCGCTACGTAACCGAGGTACTGACGCATGTCGCGCACGGAGAGACCGGCCACACCGCCGCTGAGCAGGTCTTCAGCGAACTGTGCTTCCGCGTCGATCGCTTCTTCCATCATGACGACGACCTGGCGCTCCAGCTCCGTATCCCAAAGGTCGGGCTCCTGTGCGCGCACAACCTGTACGACTTCGAAGGCGAACTCAAGATGCGCGCTCTCGTCACGGAAGACCCAGTTGGTACCCGAAGCAAGGCCGTGGAGAAGACCCTTGGAACGGAAGAAGTAGACGTAAGCAAACGCGGCGAAGAAGAAGAGACCTTCGATGCAGGCGGCAAAGCAGATGAGGTTGAGAAGAAACTGGCGGCGATGCTCCTTCGTCTCCAACTGCTCCAACTGCTGAATGCTGTCCATCCACTTCATGCAGAAATCAGCCTTCTTGGAGATGGAAGGAATGTTTTCTACAGCGGCAAAGGCGGCATTACGCTCTTCCGGTTCTGGAATGTAGTTATCCAGAAGCGTGAGATAAAACTGCACGTGCACGGCTTCCTCAAACAACTGCCGCGAGAGATAGAGACGCGCTTCGGGCGAGTTGATGTGCTTGTAAAGATTGAGCACAAGATTGTTCGAAACGATCGAGTCTCCGGTTGCGAAGAACGCGACGAGGCGCTGGATGGTATGGATCTCGGCCGGTGTCAGGCGCTGCTTCAGATCGACGAGATCTGTCTGGAAGTCGACTTCTTCGACGGTCCATGTATTCTTGATGCCGTCACGGAACATGTCATAGAACTGCGGATAGCGCATCGGGCGCAGTGTGAGACACAGACCTGGATCGAGAATCGTAACGGGAGAAGTGACAGAAGAGTGCAGAGTTTCTGAAGACATAAAAACAGCTCCTTGCAAATGAGGCAGAGGTGAGGGTGAAGAAAGGGTGGAGCCGCGAACCCTCTTCGCGGCTCCATCATTGATGTGTTATGAGCAGGCTTCGCAGCTCTCGGGATTCTCGAGGGAGCAAGCGATCGCTTCGGCATCCGTTGCCTTGGGTCGGGAAGCGGTGTCTGCCAGTGCAGCGGAGGCCGCAGCAGCCTTGGAGACCGTGGTCTTTGAGATCTTCGTCGCTGGACGCGAACGTAGATAGTAGGTGGTCTTCAAACCGCTCTTCCAGGCGTGCATGTACATGGAAGAGAGACGGCCGATGTTTGGCGACTCTGCAAATAGGTTGAGCGACTGCGACTGATCGATGAAGGCGTTACGATCGCGCGCCATATCGATGAGCGAACGCATCGGCACTTCCCAGACCGTGCGATAGACCGCGCGAAGATCCTCAGGAAGGTCTTCCATCGCCTGAATCGAACCTTCGGACATCTTCATGCGGACACGCATCTCATCCGTCCACATACCGCGCTGCTTCAGCTCTTCGATCAGGTAACGGTTGACCTGAAGGAACTCGCCGGAGAGCGTCTCGCGTTTGAAGAGGTTCGAGATTTGCGGCTCGATGCACTCATAGCAGCCAACGATAGAAGCAATCGTTGCCGTGGGTGCGATCGCGATGAGAAGCGAGTTACGGATACCCGACTTCAGAATGCGCTGACGAAGAGCATCCCAACGCTCGGGGTCTGAAGGCTTGACGTTCCAGAGATCGAACTGGAACTCACCCTTGGCCAGACGGGTCTCGTCAAAGGAAGGATGCTTCCCTTCCCGCTCTGCAAGCTCCACGCTGGCGAGTACGGCGTAGTAGTAGATCTCTTCCTGAATTTTCGTCGAAATCGCCTGCGCCTCGGGAGAGTCGAACGGAATGCGCATCTGGAAGAAGACATCCTGCAGACCCATCACTCCAAGACCAACCGGACGCCAGCGAGCGTTCGCGCTGGCTGCCTGCTGTACAGGGTAGTAATTGATGTCGATCACACGATCCAGCATGGGAACGGCGATGCGCACGGTGTTGGCCAGCTTCTCGAAGTCGAACTTGCCTTCAGGCGTCACGTGGCGGGCTAGGTTGACCGAGCCCAGGTTGCAAACAGCGGTCTCATCCTTCGACGTGACTTCGGTGATCTCAGTGCAGAGATTCGAAAGATGCACTACATTGCCCGGCTTGCCGGTCTGGTTGTTCTTGATGTTGCAAGCGTCTTTGAAGGTCATCCAGCCATTGCCTGTCTCTGCGAGCGAACGCATCATGCGCATGTAGAGATCGCGCGCCTTGATCTGGCGATGGTATTTCTTGTCCGCCTCGGCCTGGATATAAGCGTCTTCGAACTCCTTGCCGTAGAGGTCGGGGAACGTCGGAACTTCCTTGGGATCGAAGAGCGACCACATGCCGTCCTCATCCACGCGCTTCATAAAGAGATCCGGGATCCAGTTGGCGAGGTTCAGGTTGTAAGTACGGCGTGAGAGATCGCCGGTGTTCTCGCGCAGTTCCAGGAAGCTTTCGATGTCCGCATGCCACGGCTCAAGGTAAACGCAGCAGGCACCCTTGCGCTTGCCACCCTGGTTGACTGCGGCAACGGAGGAGTCCAGCGTACGGAGCCACGGTACGATGCCGTTCGAGAGACCGTTGGTGGCGCGGATCAGCGAACCCTCTGAACGCACGCGATGGAAGGCGA
>JAHFTZ010000270.1 GCA_023265355.1 Terriglobus sp. | reverse complement strand
ACGGCAATACCGCGTTGACTAACTTCGATATCTTTGCGGCTGCCGGTGCAGTTAATAAAGCCATCGTGGAAGAGTTCACCCTGCCTGCGAGTGATTCCGGAAGCTACGTCATCAGTTTCGCCTCCGTAGTCAACTCCTCATTACTCAGCGCAATTGAAATTCACTAAAACTTAACAACCTCGCCCGCGGAACTTACCCGCGGGCGAGGCGCAACAGATTTTTATAAGTAACTCGGAAGATCTAAGACCGACTTACTTCTCTACCGTCCAGCCGACCTTCGTTCCATTCTTTGTGTTCTGCTCTTTCAGCCATTTGGTGAGAGGAGCAAAGTACTCCAGCATTGGACCGGCATCGAGATGGTCGCTGCCCGTCATCTCCTTCAGCGTCTTCTGCCATGGCTGACTCTGTCCCTTCTCCAGCATCGCGTTCAGCCGGTCTCCCGCCGCCTTGCTGCCGTAGAATGAGCATCGGTTCAGAGGGCCCTTGTATCCGCTTGCCTCGCACATCGCCTTATAAAACTGGAACTGATAGACGCGTGCCAGGAAGTACCGCGCATAGGGCACATTTCCCGGTATGTGATATTTGGCACCCGGATCGAAGTCAGCCTCTGTGCGGGCGACCGGAGGAGCAACGCCCTGGTACTTCTCGCGCAGCTCCCACCATGCCTTGTTGTAGTCGGCAGGCTTCGTCTCTCCGCTGAAGACCTGCCACCTCCACTTATCCATCAGCAGACCAAACGGCAGAAACGCAATCTTATCCAGAGCGGTTCGTAGCTGCAGCGGAATGTCCGCCTCAGGCGGGGGAACAGTATCGATGAGCTTCAACGTCTTCAGATACTCCGGCGTGATCGACAGCGCGATGGCATCGCCAATCGCTTCGTGAAACCCATCGTTCGCCCCATTGCGAAAGAGGAACGGCTGCTTCCGGTACGCCCTCTGATACATGTTGTGACCAAGCTCGTGATGCACCGTAACGAAGTCCACATCGTCCACGTGAATGCACATCTTCAGCCGCAGATCGAGATCGTTATCCACATCCCACGCGCTGGCATGACAGACAACATCTCGATCCGCCGGACGAGTGAACTGCGACCTCTGCCAGAAGGTCTCCGGCAGCTCCGCAAATCCGAGCGAATGAAAGAAGCCTTCGCCGAACTTCGTCATCTGCTTCCCTGCTTCGAGCGGCGGGACATTGCCAACGCGCGCCTTCAGAGCCGCCTCAAGATCGTATGTCTTCACCCCGTCGACAGGGGCCACCAGATCATAGACATTCCCCCACTCCTGCGCCCACATATTCCCCAGCAGATGCGCGGGAATCATTCCGTCCGACCGCTCCGCAGCAGCGCCGTACTTCTTGATCAAACCAGCACGCACATACGCATGCAGTTCCTGGTAGAAGGGCTGTAGCTGAACCCACACGCGATCCAACTCCGCCGAGAACTCCTCCGGCTTCATGTCATATCCCGCGCGCCACAGATCGCCCGTGTCTTTGAATCCAAACTCCTTCGCACCCTGATTCGACAGCTCCACCAGACGCTCATACTTCGGCCGCATCGGCACGCTGACCTTGTGCCATCCCACCCAAAGATCCTCAAGCTCCTTTGCATCGCGGCTCTTCGCCATCACCACGTCAATCTGGTCGATCCCCAGGCACTTCGTCGTGTCTCCGCCAACACAGTACTTCCCCTTGCCATACATGCCATCCAGAGAAGCGCTCACCTGCGTCAACTCCGCCAGCAGCTTCTCATCCGTGGGAGAGCCGTTCAACTTCAGCAGCATAAACTTGCGCTGCATCTCAGTAGACAGGCCCTTCAGCCCATCGAAGCGGCGAGCCTCGATCACCGCCCGGTTCGCCCTCGCCGCATACCGCTCATTCGCCTTCGCTGCAATGGCCTCGGTATCATCGTTGATGAAGGTGGCTTGCACCCAGCCGGCCCGCCCAGCCTCATTCGACGCAGCCAGCAGATCGGCCTCCGTGGCCAACATCCACTTCTCGGCTTCGGCTGGAGTTGGAGGGGCACTCTGCGAGAAGAGCGCAGGGACAAACGACATCAAGAAAATGACGGCAAGAAAACGAAAGTTTTGCATGCCGAAAAGTCTATCGCACTGACTGCTCTATGACCTGTGCCGCACAGAGCGCACAAACAAAATTCCAGTCCACTTTTGGGACATGAATTATGCGCATAGCGTACCTAAAACAAAGTCACCCCAACTCCACACCCGCAATCCCATCCACCACCTGCGAAGACGTAACCCCCAACACCCTCACAACCTTCGACCGCGAACTCACCCCACTCACAATCTCCACGCTCATCCGCGGTACATCCAGCAGCGTGGCAAGAAACCGCACCAGCGCCTCATTCGCCTTGCCATCTACCGCAGGAGCAGCCAGAGCGATCTTCACCGCCTCGCCATAGATCCCAACCACCCCGGAGCGCTTCGCTCCCGGCTGCACACGCACCGCAAAGGTCACCCCACCCGTGACCTCGCGCACAACAAAACTACCCTCGAGTGCCAAAGATCCCCGTCCCGATCCGCACACACGTCGAACCCTCTTCAATCGCCACAGCGAAGTCATGCGACATGCCCATGCTCAACTCCGGCAGCGCCAGGTCGCCATGGAACTCCGAACGCATCGCATCGCGAATCTCGCGCAGCTTTTTGAAATAGGGCCGGGCACCTTCGACATCTTCAGTAAACGCGGGCACCGTCATGAAGCCACGCACTTCGATGCCGTCAAACTCCAGGATCTCGCGCAGCACGCCGGAGAGCGCGTACTCTGGCAGACCATGCTTGGTCTCCTCGTCGGAGAGCTTCACTTCGATCAGCACCGGAAGCACAATCCCCGACTGCGCCGAAACCGAGTTCAGCTTCGCCGCGACCTTCACCGAGTCCACAGCGTCGATGCCCGAAAACGCCCACGCCGCCTTATTCGCCTTGTTGCTCTGCAGGTTGCCGATCAGGTGCATCTCGATCTTGGCGACCTCTTCTCCCAACAACGAGTGCAACTGGTCGCGCTTGTGCTCCCACTCCTGCACCTTGTTCTCGCCAAAGAGCGTCTGCCCCGCGCGGTACGCCTCGGCCAACGCCTGCGGCGGATGCGTCTTCGACACCGCCATCAACTTCACTTCACCGGCATCCCGCCCGGCTTTCTCACACGCTGCGGCTATCTCCGCACGGATTTCACTTAAGTTTTCAGCAATCGACATACTTACAGCTTAATGCCACGCGCAAACCAACTGCTACACGGAGCCTTCTATTTGTCATCCCGTCGCGATAAGGACAAAAGCTGTTTCGCAGAATGAACGACCTTACTTACGAACAGGCATCCCAACCAACCCGCTCCTCCATCTCGCGGCAAACTCCTTCGCCCCCACCCGCTGTATCTTGCCACTCAAAACATCCACCACCACACCCCCACCTACGGGCGAAGTCTCCACCACCAGCCTGCGCGCATCCTTCCAACCCACCGCCGTCCCAGCCAATCCGTGAAGATCCACTTCTCTCGCGCAACCCTCCTCCAACACCCACACACGCACATCCGGCGGATGCTCGCCCTCGTCCCCCATCATGGAAAACGCACGCGAACCGGGCGACCACTGGATCTCCGCCTGCTGCCAGGAACTCACATCCAGATCGGCCACCCACTCCTCACCATGCAGAAGGACCACCCGCGCCGACTCTCCGGAAGCATAATCAAATCCGACGGAGTATCGCCCATCCGGCGACGTCACCTCGGTCGATTCGCAGTGATGCTCGCACCGCAGATCGAAGATCCGGGCCGCCTTCGCCCATCGCGGAGAGTGCTCCTGCCCCCAGGCAAAGCAGCAGGCAAACACTGAAAAACACACGCCCGCCAGAATGGCCCGCCGATCACTAAAAACTGACAACGAAAAACTCTCCTTACTCTCGCCCCAGCCGCGCCTTCGCGCTCTGCATACGGCCGACCGCCGGCACCATCTCTCCAGCCTTCGCCAAGCCGTAGCGGGGCATATTGGCATACACCGCCTCGTACTCGCCCGCCTTCACCATGTACGTCTCGTGAAAGATGCCCACCGCACCATTCCCTCCCACCAGACGATTGAACTCCGCCCACGCCGGAAGATGCGCCTTGTCCTTCGCGTGCGCGTAGGCATGCAGGTGCTCGAAGCTCCGCCAGTACTGGGTCATCGAAATCGTTCGGCCACTACGGGCGCTACTCGCATGCAGCAAACCAAGCTCCGGATGCTGGAAGAGCTCGTTCAGCATTTGGGGCATCG
>JAHFTZ010000269.1 GCA_023265355.1 Terriglobus sp. | reverse complement strand
TGTTTTCGCAGATTTCGACAAAGAGGTTCGCCAGACGATTGACGTCCGAGGCAAGGGTCTCGCGTTCGATGGCACTCTTCTTCTCGTAGGCGATCTGCGCGAAGTCCGTGGGCATCTTGGTGAAGTCGCGGTAGATGGACTCCAGCTCCGCGATGCCTTCGGGGTTCACCAGAAGCGCGTTGCAGACGTTCATGAAGTCGTAGCCGGTCGTTCCCTCCACGGGCCATGTGGTGCGAAGGAACTCGCCGGGTTCGAGGATCTTCTCCGCGACGACATACGCCTCCGGTGCGTGCTTGCGCAGACGCTCGAAATACTGCGAAGGATCGCGCAGGCCATCCGGATGATCGACGCGGACACCATCGAGAACACCCTGTTGCAGCCAATGGAAGACCAGTTCGTGCGTCTCTTCAAAGACGTGCTCGCGCTCCTGGCGGAGGCCCACCAGATTGTTCACGTCGAAGAAACGGCGATAGCCGAGCTCCTGATCCGAGGTGCGCCAGAAGGCGAGCCGGTAGTTCTGCTGGTTGAGCAGGTCGTCAAGGGCATCCGTGCTGGAATTCACCTCAGCGAGCGCCTCGTCGATGGCCCTGCAGACACCCTCTTCTTCGGAGCAGAGGCGGTCGAGCAGGCCGCGGAGCACGGTCTTGTCGCGGTGGCGTGCGTGCTGCGAGAGTCGATCAGTGGAGTCGGGCGAGGGCAAACGACGGAAGGACTCCGCAAGGAAGTTGAGGGTATCCGAAGCCGCAATCGTCGCCGCGCGGGTAAGGAGGAGGGCGGTGCTGCGCGGCTCCAGGGGATAACGGTTCTCGTAGTAGCGGACAGCGAAGGTGCTTCCCTCACGCCCGACGGTGAGTTCGCCTTTGGAGAGGACGCGGCCGTACTGGTCACCGAGGACGGGAAGCATCACTTTGTCACGCAGACGCTGCTCGGCGGAGTTCCAATCGATATCGAAGAAGGAAGCGAAGCGGCTGGAGGGTCCGTTTTCCAGAACGTCCAGCCAGATCTTGTTCTGCCCCGAGATTGACATATGGTTTGGAACGATATCCAGAATCTGGCCCAAGCCCAGCTCTTTCAATCTCTTACAAAGACGCTCGTGCTCTTCCCGGCCACCGAGTTCCTGATTGACGGTGTGGTGATCGACGACGTCGTAGCCATGCATACTTCCGGTCTGCGCCTGGAGGTAGGGAGAGCTGTACATGTGCGTAATGCCGAGGTCGCGGAGGTAATCTGCCATGGCAGTGGCCGCGCGGAAGTCGAATCCAGCGTGGATCTGCAGGCGATAGGTCGATAAAGGCGTACGAGGCATGGATTTCCTGGGCTCTATAGCGGTTGTTTCCTGAGGGAAAAGGTGCGTTGCGGGGTGAAAGTCTCTTTCTGGCTTAGAGCCTTCCGCCATGGCGCGGGTTGCACTTCTTTACCGGGTTGCCAACAACAGGGGAATTTGGCGTGAGGGGGCAAACGCGAGTGGGATTGGTGGCATCCTTCACAAAACAGGCGATGTTTTGAATCAGAGTCGCAGGGGGTTGCGTTGAAGCCGTCCGAAGGTAGAAATCGTGTCGTGATTGAGGGTGTGAAGCCTGAGGTGGAGTGTGGCCGCTTTCCGGTAAAACGCATTGTGGGCGACATGGTGGATGTGTCGGCGGCGGTCTATGGCGATGGGCACGACCATGTGGCAGCGAGGGTGCTCTATCGAAAGACCCACGCCTTGCAATGGAGTGAGGTGCGGCTGAAAGAGATCGGCAACGACCTGTGGCAGGCAAGCTTTCCGGTGGATTCCATCGGAAGCTGGCAGTTCAAGGTGCAGGGATGGGTAGACCACTTCGACACCTGGCGGTCGGACCTGGCAAAGCGGATTGCGGCGCAGCCTGCTGCTACAGGGAGCGGAGAAATCTCTCAGGACATCCCTTTGGCGTTCCTCGCCGGCGCTCTTCTGCTGGACGCCGCCTCTCTCCGTGCTGAGGGCGCGGATACCCAGGAATTAAAGGGATTTGCGAGTTCGTTGCGATGGCTGGCGGACAAAAAGCTGGAGCGCTACGACGATCCTCTGACGGAAGAGATCGCCGCCATCCTAGGCAAGTATCCCGATCTGCAATATGCAACCGAAAGCGAGGAGATGCCCCTCTGGGTGGATCGCGAACGCTCCCGGTTTTCGAGCTGGTACGAGTTCTTCCCGCGCTCCTCCGGGCCTGCCGGGAAGCACGGTACTTTGCGTGACGCGGCGAAGCTTCTTCCCGATCTGGGGCAGATGGGCTTCGACGTAATTTACTTCCCCCCGATTCACCCCGTGGGAACAGCCTTCCGTAAGGGAAAGAACAACAGCACCGAGGCGGCTGAGGGCGATGTCGGTAGCCCCTGGGCGATCGGCAACACGCAGGGCGGTCACACGGAGATCGCTCCGGAGCTGGGAACCTTCGCGGACTTTGATGCGCTGATCGTCGCAGCCAGGCAAGCAGGCGTGGAGATTGCTCTGGATATCGCCTTCCAATGTTCGCCCGACCATCCCTGGGTCAAGAAGCATCCGGAGTGGTTTTCCATCCGGCCCGATGGAACGATTCAGTACGCGGAGAATCCACCGAAGAAGTACCAGGACATCTATCCGTTGAACTTCGAGTCGAGCGACTGGCAGGGCCTTTGGAATGAACTGGCTGGTGTCTTCCTCTTCTGGGCGAAGCGCGGTGTCAGGATCTTCCGTGTGGACAACCCCCACACCAAGGCACTTCCCTTCTGGGACTGGTGCCTGAGCCGTGTGCAGGAACGGTATCCGGACGCAATCTTCCTCGCCGAAGCGTTTACGCGTCCGCACGTGATGTACGGTCTGGCTAAGCGTGGATTCTCGCAAAGCTACACCTACTTCACCTGGCGCGAGACGAAGGAAGAGATCACGGAGTACATGACCGAGATCACAACCGAGCCGGTGCGGAACTTCTTTCGCGGAAATCTCTGGCCAAATACGCCGGATATCCTCCCCGGCTCGTTGAAGATCGGCGGTCGAGCGGCGTTTGCCCTGCGTGCGGTTCTGGCCGCAACCCTGGGCGCGAACTACGGCGTCTATGGGCCTGCGTTTGAGTTGATGGATTCGGTTCCCGTGAAGCCGGGCAGCGAAGAGTACTTGGACAGCGAAAAGTATCAGCTTCGCGAGTGGAACCGCACCAGCGAAGACTCGCTGATGCCCTTCCTCGGGAAACTGAACTGGGGACGGAGGCTGCATCCAGCGCTTCAGAGGGACGACACCCTGCGCTTCCATCCGATCGATAACCCGAAGCTACTCTGCTACAGCAAGCAGGCAGGGGCGGATGTCCTTTTGATGGTCGTCAACCTCGATCTGGAAAATCCGCAGAGCGCCTGGACTAACCTGTCTCTAGAGGAGCTCGGTCTTGGGCAGGATGGAAGCTTCGAAGCGCACGATCTTTTGACCGATGCGGTGTTTTCGTGGAATGGGCCGCATAATTATGTCTTGCTGGACCCGCAGAAGATGCCAGCGCACGTGCTGCATCTGCAACGCGCCTCCATAGAGCAGGATCAGAAGGACGGAGTAACGGCGTGAGTGAGTTCGTCAGCAAGAAGCAGGGGAGCGCGACCGATCCGCTCTGGTACAAAGACGCCGTCATCTATGAATTGCACGTCAAGGCGTTCGCTGACGGAAATGGCGACGGCATCGGCGACTTTCAGGGGTTAATGGAAAAGCTCGACTACCTGCAGGCGCTGGGCGTCACGTGCATCTGGCTTCTTCCCTTCTTTCCCTCGCCGGGACGCGACGACGGTTACGACATCTCCGATTACATGAGCGTGAACCCGAACTACGGAACTGTGGAAGATTTTCAGGCGTTCCTGGAAGCCGCCCACGCACGCGACATGCAGGTGATGATTGAGCTTGTCATCAATCACACGAGCGACCAGCATCCGTGGTTCCAGGCAGCGCGGCTCGCTCCTCCGGGATCTCCTGAGCGCGACATGTACGTATGGAGTGAGACGGACAAGCTCTACAGCGGCGTCCGCATCATCTTTACCGATACGGAGAAATCGAACTGGACGTGGGACGAGACGGCGCAGGCTTACTACTGGCACCGCTTCTTCTCGCATCAGCCCGATCTCAACTTCGACCACCCGCGCGTGCTCGAAGAAGTTCTGAATGCGATGCGCTTCTGGATGGACATGGGGGTCGACGGCCTTCGCCTGGACGCGATTCCCTATCTCGTGGAGCGCGATGGAACGAGCTGCGAAAACGTTCCTGAGACGCACGTCATCATCAAGAAGATCCGCGCAGCCATCGACGCTGAATACGA
>JAHFTZ010000268.1 GCA_023265355.1 Terriglobus sp. | reverse complement strand
CAACCGTGAATTTTCTGTGCATTTCGAGGGTTTTCATCGTTGCGCTTCCACCGTTCTTTCCATGTATGCGCAAACATTGGCCACGGTGCGTATCTGCCTGTGGGAAAGCCACGGATTCATCAAAGGAAAAAGCGTCCCTTTGCAACAGGAATGGTGCGACCGCCGATGAACACTTTTCCAACTCCGTCTTCGAGGAGCGTCGCGCGTGCAGTGATGCGACTCGGACGAAGCATCTCGATCCCCTGCTTGAGCACGATCGGGGTTCCGCTCGGTGCAGCAGCGTGACGCACCAAATAACTTACGGCGCATCCAGCGGCGGAACCGGTGGCTGGATCTTCGCGGAACCGGTGGCTGGATCTTCTCCGTTGTAAAACTGCATGCGTGCGCGCCACGTGTCCGGTTCGCTCTCCGAACGGGCTACACAGTAAAAAAACTTCGCATCTGTTCCGGCCAGATATCTGGTTGACTTATCCGGAGGGATCATGAGGCGCGAAAGCACGGATTGATCCCGTAGAGCGACGATGCAGAACGCCATCCCCGTGGAGACAGTCTGAGGTTCCAGGGATTGATCGATATCCTCTGGTAGCAGACCAAGTGCCTCTGCGACGGCGGCGTGGTCATGGGTCAAGCCAAAGACCGGATCGAACTGATGCATCTCGCCATAGATCCCCTGCTCGCCTTCAACAGACGGCTTGAACCGAACCTCGATGAAACCAGCCTTCAACCGCAACCTGATCTTTGAAGAGCCGCGAAGTACGGGATGATTCCAGTAAAGCCAGCTTGCTGTGCCAAGCGTTGGGTGCCCGGCAAAAGGCAGTTCCTCCTGCGTGGTGAAGATGCGCACCTGAACTCCCTCGCGCGCCTCCGTTTCGGCATCCTGCGGAAGGATAAACGTGGTTTCGGAGAGGTTGGTTTCGCGCGCGAGCGACTGCATCTGCGCGGTGGAGAGGCCGGTTCCGTCGTGGAAGATGGCGAGCATGTTTCCTTCGTAAGCGCGTTCTGCGAAGACGTCGACCTGGGACCAGAAAAATTCTCTTTGCTGCGTGGAGTTTGACATGAGGCTCCTTCGTGGATAGTGTTACAAATGATGAAGAAGTTCTCCACACTCGTCTGTTCCTGCCGCTGCTGTTGCTGTGGCCCAGCATGGGTGTGTGGATGAGCCATTCGGTGGACGCCTAAAGCGAAACCGAGACGACTTAGAACCCACCCAAGGCAAATGCCGGGTGGGTTTTGCATTGCATCTTATAACGAATGAATATCGAGGCAAAAGAACATGTCCCTTCGCATTAACGATGTTGCACCCGACTTCACGGCAGAGACCACGGAAGGCACGGTCCATTTTCATGAGTGGATTGGCGACAACTGGGCGGTGCTGTTCTCGCACCCTAAGGATTTCACTCCAGTCTGCACGACAGAACTGGGCGCTGTGGCTGGGCTCGAAAAGCAGTTTGCCGAGCGTGGCGTAAAGGTCATCGGCCTGAGCGTCGACCCGGTCGATAACCACTCCAAGTGGGCAGAAGACATCAAGGATGTCAGCGGCTTCCCTGTTGAGTTTCCCATGATCGGCGATCCCGAACTCAAAGTAGCGAAGCTCTACGACATGCTTCCTGCAGATGCAGGCGAGACGAGCGAAGGACGCACGCCCGCGAACAACGCACCGGTCCGCACGGTCTTTGTGATTGGCCCGGACAAGCGCATCAAGCTGACGATGGCCTACCCCATGACGACGGGCCGCAACTTCGACGAGATCATCCGCGTGCTCGACAGCATGCAGTTGACCGCGAAGCATAAGGTGGCAACCCCGGCGAACTGGAAGCAGGGCGGGGACGTCATCATTACAGGCGCTGTCTCCAACGAAGAAGCCGCCACAGCATTTCCTGGATACAAAACCGTTAAACCTTATCTGCGAACGACAGCACAACCCAAGTCTGCGCAGTAAGATAGGTCATGACTCCGTCATGCTTGTTTACAGATGGCGGAGAGATGGACCGATGGCGAAGTGGCTAACGCGCTGGTCTGCAAAACCAGTATTCATGGGTTCAAATCCCATTCGGTCCTCCAAAAATCAAGCGTTCGCCTGCTTTTGGACTTTACAAGACCCCTCTTCAGGAGGGGTCTTTATCTTGGCCGGCGATTCCAGGCGGAAATCCTTCGAGGGTTTTCCAGGTAGACGGTCAGGCACGTTCACTCGAGTCATCGCCTCGCGTATGCTTGTCAAACGATGAAACATGAGCGTCGCCCCACCCTCAGAGAGGTCGCCAGAAGAGCTGGCGTCGGAGTGATGACTGTTTCCCGGGTCATCAATAACCATGCTTCCGTGCAGCCTTCCACACGCAAAAAGGTGGAGGCAGCGATCTTGCATCTGGGCTATCAGCAAAATGAGGCCGCGCGCCTCCTCAAGGGACAGCGCGCGAAGATCATCGGGCTCATCGTTCCTGACCTGTCTGATCTGTTCTTTGCCTCCTGCGCACAGACCGTCCAGCATATTGCGCGTAGCCATGGCTATATGACGTTGATCGCCTCTTCAGACCGCGATGCAAATCTCGAAAGAGCCGAAGCCGAACTGATGGCGAGCCGGATGATCTCCGGGCTCCTGATCGCCACTTCGGAGAACGGTGAGAATGAATGGCTACGCAAGCTCCAGGGTCCCGGGCTTTCGATCGTCGGTTTTGATCGACCACTTCTAGGAACAGACGCCAGCTCCGTACTGGCTGAAAACCGCATCGGTGCGGAACAGGCCATACAACACCTCATGGATCACGGGCACAAAAGAATTGCCTGTGTGGGCTATGACGAGGCGGTTCATCCAGTATCGGAACGCATCGCAGGATATACGCACCACATGTATGCCGCAGGTTTGCAGCCGCAGGTTGCTTCAGGACTCGCTGATCTTGACGCGATACGGCATTGGCTAGCCGGAGTGCTGGCTTCTGCCAACCCTCCTACGGCCATCTTCTCGCTCAATAACCGGACCTCAACCTTTCTGCTTCAGGCGTTAGCGGAGCAGCTTGTACGAGTACCTGAGGAGATCGCCCTGGTCGGCTTTGATGATTTCGATCTTGCTTCGCTGATGCAGCCCCCGCTCACCACAGTGGCCCAATCGCCGGTGGATCTGGCACGCCAGTCGATCAACTTACTCCTGGAACTCATACGGACTCAGAAGAA
This sequence comes from Terriglobus sp., assembly GCA_023265355.1. Taxonomy (GTDB): domain Bacteria; phylum Acidobacteriota; class Terriglobia; order Terriglobales; family Acidobacteriaceae; genus Terriglobus. The sequence goes on along the minus strand of JAHFTZ010000268.1, from coordinate 1,123 downwards.
CCCGGATGCGGGAAGCTCAGCTCTTAAAATTTTTCTTCCTTCGCGACTCATCGTGCGAAGTTCCTGCGGCGCACATAAAACGGGATGAGGCACAGGGTGCCTCATCCCGTTTTTTTCTTCGTAGCTGCTGACTGATTTAGAACTGGTAACGCAGACTGAATTGCAACTGGCGCTCAGAAGAGTAGGTATTTCCCTTCTGAGTTACCTGTCCAAAGGTGCCGCTGGTCGGATTCATATCCGGTGTGTCCAGGTTTGGGTGATTGGTAAAGTTGAAGGCTTCGGCGCGAAACGAAACCTGGTGATTGTCATGGTGTGGAATCACGTGGAACGCTTTGACAAGAGCAATGTTCCAGCTCTGAAAGCCTGGTCCATAGATCTGGTTCCGTGTGCCTCGTGGAGCAAAGGTTCCCGGTGTGGGAGCAGAAAACGCGGACGGGTTGAACCAGGTTTTTCCGGTTTCGCCGCTCCCCGTAAATTGCTTAAGCACTTGAGGCTTTCCAGTGATGTTCCACAGCTGCTGCCCCGAACCGGGGCCGACGCCTGCGAAGTCATCGCCAGTTCCTACGGAGAAGGGCTGGCCAGTCTGAGCCTGAGTTACACCAGAGACCTGCCAGTTGCCAAGTGTGGTGCGCACCAGCCTGTTCCCCGTCTTGCCATAAGGAATATCCCAGACGTAATTAATGACGAGAACATTGCGAATGTCGAAATCACTGGGACCATAGTTAGCACGTGGATTGTAATAGTTTGGCAGAACGTAGCCCTGGCTGGAGCCGAAGTCCATGCTCTTGGACCAGGTGTACGCAACGCCAAAGGCCAGGCCTTTGGAGATTCTTCGGCGCAGATTGAGCTGGAGGCCGTGATAGATCGAGCTTCCTGCGTTCGTATCCTGCAGAATGGTTGAGAAGCCTTTGAAAGGCCGCAGAGCATCGGGCGCTGAAATACTCGGATTTGCCTGCACGGTACCGGGCTGAAGCTGATTGATATTTTCGAGCTGCGTGAGATGGATTCCTTTTCGGCCAACATAGCCTGCCGTAAGGGTTCCCAGACCGTGGATCTCCTGCTCCAGTGCCAGGTTCCAGCTCCACGCATTGGGGTTTGGAAAATGGAAGGCCTGCGAAGAAAG
>JAHFTZ010000267.1 GCA_023265355.1 Terriglobus sp. | reverse complement strand
GGGAGCGGGCATCGGTCCCCACGTGCTGGCGTTTGCGGCGTTGATCGCGATTGTCGCGGCGGTCATTTTTTCTGTAACGCCGGTGATGCGGTTGTCCTTACGCGATCTTCGGGGAGATCTCGGCGAGGGGAGCCGCGGATCTGCTGGAACGATGTGGAAGCGGTTCGGATCGAATCTGGTGGCGGTTGAACTGGCGATTGCCGTTGTACTTCTGGTGGGTGCGGGCTTGCTCAGCAAAAGCTTCTACAGGCTTCTGCATGTGGAGATGAACTTTCAGCCGGATCATCTGGCGACGCTCACGATTGCTGCTCCCGATTCAAGTTATGGGAAAGATGAGCAGGCCGTAGCGCTCTCCGACAGGTTGGTAGAAAGAATTGCTCGACTGCCAGGTGTGATCTCCGTAGCCCATACGACCATCCTGCCAGTCACCTGCAACTGCAATACGACGTGGTTTCGTGTGCTGGGTCATCCGTTTCATGGCGAGCACAACGACGCGCCGGAGAGGGCAGTGACGACGGATTATTTCAAGACGATCCAGGCGCGGTTGATGCGTGGACGGTTCTTCACTGAAGCGGACGATGCTTCGAAGCCGCTGGTCGTCGTCATCAATCAGACGCTCGCCAGGCAGTTTTTCCCTGGGGAAGATCCGATCGACAAGGTGATCGGGAATACGGACCTTGATCCGAAGTCGATGAAACGCATCATTGGCGTTGTGGACGACATTCGAGAGGGAACACTGGAGCAGGAGATTCGACCAGCGGTCTATTACCCTTTCAAACAAGCCCCGGAGACAGATCTTAGCCTGGTAGTGCGGACAATTCAGGATCCAGGCGCGATGCTTCCAACGATAGCTGCAGGGGTCCGCGAGATCGATCCAAATCTTGCCGTACGAAATGCAGCGACGATGACGGACTTGATCGGCGACTCTCCGACGGCGTATCTGCATCGCTCCTCGGCGTGGCTGGTGGGGGCCTTCGCGGCGTTGGCGCTGCTCATGGGCGTCATCGGGCTCTATGGTGTGATTGCATACTCCGTGAGTCAGAGGACTCGTGAGATCGGTGTACGCATCGCGCTTGGCGCACCGCGCGGCTCTGTCTATCGAATGATCCTGGGCGAAGCGGGCTTCCTGACCGTGATGGGGATTGCGGGTGGTCTGGCGTGTTCCATTGTCGCGGCGCGCCTAATGAAGACGCTCTTGTTTGGAGTACAGGCGTGGGACGTGGGGACGCTGCTCGCGGTCGCTTTCGCTCTGGGAGTGGCTGCTATGGTGGCGAGCTATCTGCCAGCGCGGCGCGCGGCTTCGGTCAATCCTGTGGAGGCATTGCGCGCAGAGTAACTTCTTCGCCTGGCTCGACCACTAGCTCTGCTCGAAACCCCATCCTTCGCACTGCCGCGAAAGATGGGGTTCACACTTTTGCTATTCAAAGACAGGGACGTAGACGCAGTAGCCGCGCGGTGGTGCCGGGAACTCCGCTTCTCCGTTTTCGTTCGTTGTGCGTTCGTCCGGATGCGCCTCGTCATGGCCGGACCAGGCAAGCGGCTTGAACTTCTGGTTGTGCCACTTGGTTCTGATGGAAGTGCCGGACCACTTGTCTCCAAGATTGTTGAGGACATAGATGAGTCCGGGCTGACCCTCTGTGCCGCCACGCTGCATGATGTAAAGATCCGGGTCCGCGTGCAGAATGCAGGCCTCGCCACCGGCATAGCGATGATGCGCATCGATGAGCGCATCGATGCCGTTGGGCGTAAGGGGGCGCGCTAGTTCGAGGTTGTAGTAGTCGTACCAGAAGATGCAGGGATAGCCTTCGTTCACGAGGATGAAGGAGTAAGCCATAATCTTGTCGTTGACGATTTCGTTGCCGCCCATGTCGTGATTTTCGACAAAGGTCACGGCATTGAAGGGGCGCTTGGAGACGACGGAGCCGTCATCCGTGAGATTGCGAAGGTCGTAGTTGAGCGTGTCGCACATGTCCTTCAGCTTGTAGCGAAGGGGGAAGTCGAAGGCGGCCACCTGGCCGTCAGTGACAGCGCGCACGCGTTCCAGCCAGTTGTCGATGTCTTCAGGGCCTGACCAGTATTCGCCGACAACGAAGGGACGAATTTCTTCTCCGTTGCGCTCGTACTTATACTTCGCCAAAATGCCGATCATCCATGCGCCAAAGCCCTTCACAAAATCGAAGCGAAAGCCTTCGAAACCGAGCTCTTCGATGATCATGCGAGCGTACTCAAACATGTGTTTGTATACGTTCGGATTGCGGTGGCAGAGATGCGGGAAGCCGGCGAACTCTTCGCCTTCGATGATGGCTTCTTCATAGCGCGATGGATGGAAGCAGTTCCAATCGCGAGGGAAGCGGCCGCTCTTGGGATTGAACTTGGTCCATCGCTTCTGTCCGTCGAGAGGATTGACCTCTTCTTCGTCCGCGCCGGAGTTGTGATTGATGACCATGTCGGCGATGGCGCCGATGTGCTTTTCGCGCATGGTAGCGAGGAGCTGTTTCAGTTCGGCAGAGTTGCCATAGAGGGTCTTGATCGCACCCTTCTGGTCGTAGTCACCTAAATCGAAGTAATCGTAGGGATCATAGCCGGGAGAGTCCGGGCTGGCGGCCTTGGAGATCGGAGGAAGCCACATGGTGTCGATGCCTGCGGCTGAGAGTTCGGGGATCTTGGAGTTAAGGTAGTTCCACCACTCGCCGCGTTTGTTTTCTTTTTGGGGGGCATCCCAGTAGAACGCCTGCATCATCACGGCCATGATCTTTGTATCCTTTGAAGGTTTCGGTACCTGACGTGTGATGCATCTCATGGGGTAGACGTTTTATTTGGAGGCAAGGATGCCGCAGGACAGATGGATCGGAGCCAGCGAAGAGGTGCATCCCGCCCGGCGCGCAGGCACTGCGCTGCTGGGTTGGTGGCGAGCTACGACGCTCGATGCGCTCATCGTTGGAGCAATATGGCTGGTCGGATTGCTGCTGATTCACGTGCCACTGGCACCGATGTGGGCCATGATTGCGGCATTTTGCCAGTTCGTTCCGGGGATCGGGACTTCGCTTTCGGTGTGCGGACCGGCAATCTCAGCCGCGTTTGCTTCGAGTGACACTGACTTTGACAAACTTTGGTGGGTGCTCGGGCTCTATGCGTTCATCGTGATTCTCGACGGGTTGGTGATTCAACCCATGCTTTTGAAGCGGACGACGCGTGTGCCGTGGTGGGCTGCGCTGTTGGGACCGATCGTGGGAGGAGTTCTCTTGCCGCCGTGGGGCGCGCTTTTGGCTCCGCCAGTGCTGGCTGTGGTGTACGCGTTTCGCAGGCCGAAGCCATAGGCGGAATCAGGCACCGAGCTTGTATTTGGTCTCCGAGAGACGGAAGAGCGGACGCCAGATGAGGCGGTTCATCGTGACGACCATGAGCGCCATGACAATGGTGGCCAGCAGAAGCAACTGGAACTGGCCGCCGTCGGTGGCGGAGGAGATCTGTTCCCCCAGGCCAAAGGTCTTCAACGTCTGATCGTGCAGGCGGAAGTACTCTGCCACAATGCTGGCGTTCCACGCCCCTCCCGAAGCGGTCAGAAGGCCGGTGATCAGATAAGGGAAGATGCCCGGAAGGATGACGGTCTTCCATTTCTGGATGCGGCTGAAGCGGAAGAGCGTAGCCACTTCCATAAGATCCGTAGGGATTGCCATTGCGCCTGCGATCACATTGAAGAGGATGTACCACTGCGTCCCGAGCAGCATGAGCAGGATGGCGGCGAGTCCCACGCCTCCGCGAAAGCGCACGAGAGCAAGCAGAAGGATGGGAAAGAGCGCAGTGGCCGGAACAGAGGCGGCAATCTGCGCGATGGGCTGCGCGATGCGCGCCAGACGTGGGTTGAAACCGATCGCGACCCCTACAGGGATTGTCCAAAGGGACGCCAAAATGAGAGCGACGTTGACGCGGAGGAAAGTAGCTCCCGCGCCACGGAGGATCATTAGGAACTGTTGCAACTCGACGGAGCGAAGCAGCTCGATGGCGTGCATGGCGCTATAGCCTACACCGCAGAGAAGGGCCAGGAAGACAATAGCGCGAAGAACGCGAGAGGGTGCGCCGCGCTTCACGGCGTCGTATTCGATATGCGTGGTTCGTGTGGCGGCGAAGTGGCGATAGATCTTCTCATTCAACGGACGGACGACTTTCTTGCTAAAAGATCGGATCGCCGTTGAGTGTTGCAGGGCGTGAAGAAGAGGAGAGCGCACGGGGGCCTTGCTCTCGACCTGCTCGAATTTGAAGCGATCGCTCCATGCGATCAGAGGCCGCCATACA
>JAHFTZ010000266.1 GCA_023265355.1 Terriglobus sp. | reverse complement strand
GAGCGAGAGCTGCGGTGAGAAGTGTGCGCTTCATGGTGTAACTCCTTGCGGCGGATAGATTGCGCCGCTCTGCAAGGAATAAACACGGTGTGGGGGGAATGTTGTCAGCAACTATCCGTCAGGATATGGGTCCCGATGGAGCCAAAGTCTAACTTTGTCATCCCGCAGCGAAGGGATCTGCTTCGCTTCACTGAGAAGTCCGCTCTGCGCGACCCCAACCTTTTTGCAAAGAATGGGGTGCGAGAGTTCTACAGTTCCAGGCGGGAGTCTTCGATCGCCAGGCGGACGTTTCCGTCGGACTTTGCTAAGCGGCGTACGGCTTCCATCTTGTCCACACCGGCTTTGAGCATCACGACCGCCGTCGGAATGGACTTGCTGGCGGACTTGATGGTGCGGATGGCGGTATCGCGGTCGACGCCGGTGACGCGCATCAGGACGTTGATGCCGCGCTCCACCAGCTTCTCGTTCTTCATGTGCACGTTGACCATGAGGTTGTCGTAGACATAGCCGAGTCGCGTCATCGCGCCGGTAGTGATCATGTTGGTGATCATCTTCTGGGCAGACGAGGCCTTCAGGCGTGTCGAACCGGAGATAACCTCGGGGCCGACCTCGGCGACGACGCAGATGTCGCAGACCTTGGAGATCGGTGTGTTCTGGTTGCAGGTGATCGAGGCCGTTTTGGCACCGCGAGCGCGGGCGTACTCCACCGCACCGACGACGTAGGGCGTACGGCCAGAGGCGGAGATGCCGATGACAATATCTTTCCGCGTGGGGCGGCGCTTCGCGATGTCGCGATGTCCCATTTCGGGAGAATCTTCGTTCACATCCGCAGCCGACGCCAGGGCTTTCGGGCCACCGCACATGATGTACTGCACCTGCGCTGGGGCAGTGGAGAAGGTTGCGGGGCATTCGGCAGAGTCCAGGGCGGCGATTCGTCCGCTGGAACCTGCGCCAACGTAGATCAGGCGACCGCCATCCCGCAAGGAACGGGCGACTACGTCGATGACCTGGGCTATCTCCGGTATGGCTTTTTTCACCGCAGCCGCGACTTTGGAGTCTTCCTGATTGATAATCCGCGCGATTTCAAGCGCGGATTTCTTATCTAGACCTTCTGAGGCTTCATTCTGCTTCTCTGTCGCAAGCGACTGAAGATCCGCAGATTGCTGGTCTTTCGATCCTGCCTGTGTGGCTTTTGCCGGTATCTCTTCAAGCATCGTAGGTGTCATAAGAATCCGTAAGTTGCACGAACGATTGTAGCCCCACTCGCTAACGTGTGGCTCGTTAAACTGCTTCGGTATGCAGACCCTTCATCGAGGTAAGATGCAAACCATGAGCAACAGAAACCTTCTGATAGCCCTTATTTTCGTGACCTCTGTGCGTCTTGTTCCGGCGCAGAAAACGAACGATCCGGCCCTGGAGAAGCAGCTGAAAGAGATCATCGCCGCCCACCATGGGAAGGTTGCCGTCTTTGCCCAACAGAAGAGTACAGGAAAGACCGTCGCTATCGACGCAGATATTCCATTGCAGACGGCGAGCACCATCAAGCTGGCGATGCTCTTCGAAGCGACGCGGCAGGTTGCCGCCGGGCAGGCAAAATGGGAAGAACCGATTATTCTGAAGGCAACCGATCGCGTGAACGGCTCCGGTCTGCTGACCTTTATGGATGCGCCCCTCACGCTGACGATGAAGGATGTCGCCACCCTGATGGTGATCGTCAGCGATAACACGGCCACCAATCTGATGATCGACCGCTTCACCACGAGGGCCGTAGACGACGACATGATGGCGCTTGGGCTGGACCAGACATGGCTCTACAAAAAAAGCATGGTGCCAGCGTCCGGGCCGATGCCGCCAGACCAACCTAAATATGGCCTGGGAAAGACAACCGCGCGGCAGATCGCGACCGTGATCGAACGGATCGGGCGTTGCGAACTGGATGTTCCCGGAAAGGCGCCGTTGCCTGCCGATGCGGCGACCGCGGCCTGCAAGACCGCTTTGCACATGCTACAGAGCCAGTTTTATCGCGATGCCATTCCCCGGTATTTAGAGACGCTCGACAGCACCGAGGCAGGATCTGGAATTGCGAATAAGACCGGAGGTCTGGAGACGACGCATTCTGACGTGGGTATCGTCGCCGGAAGGTCGGGGCCGATTGTTCTGGCGCTCTATACCTATGACAACGCAGACCATGCCTGGACTTCGGATAACGAGGGAACGGTCACGATGGCGAAGCTCTCGCGAGCAATCGTGCAGGCCTGGGAGACAAAGGGAATTGACGGCAAACTGATGGTTCCCGGTCTGGGACTGGATGCGAAGACCCCTTTACCGGTGAAGCCGTAGGCAATTTTGCTTTTTAGGCGTCAAATAAAGAGAGCGCAAATGAACGAAGCCCCGGCCCAACCCGAAACACCACCAGAAATCCCTTCCGCCTCAGCCCCATCGCCTGTTGCGAAGTGGCCTATTACGTCGTGGCTCCGTGACCTTGTGGTGTCGGTGTCCATCTCCGCGTTCATCATCATGTTTCTGTACCAGCCGGTGCGTGTAGAAGGCACAAGCATGCTGCCGATGCTGGAGGATCAGGATCGCCTCTTCATCAACAAGATGGCCTATCACGTGGGAGAGATTCATCGCGGCGACGTCGTGGTCTTTGAATATCCGCGTGACCATACCAAGAGCTATATCAAGCGGGTCATCGCTCTGCCGGGTGACCGTTTGCGGATCGACCATGGCCAGGTCATCGTGAACGACAAACCACTGTTTGAAAAATATGTTCCGGTCCGCTTTGTCGATTCGCGATCGCAGCGCGAGATCCAGATTCCCAGGGGAGAGTATTACGTCATGGGAGATCATCGGTCGATCTCCTCCGACAGTCGGGACTTCGGACCAGTGGATAAAGAACTGATTTACGGCCGTGCGGCTTTTGTCTATTGGCCATTCGACCAGGCTGGTGTTGTGCGTTAGGCTTAAACAGAACTCGTGTTTTCCACGCAACACTGGAGCACGCTTCTACGTCAGACTTAAGTAACTAGAATTTTCATCCGGAGTTCCAATGAAAAAGATTGCCCGTGTCGTTATCGCATTGATCGCTCTGGTCATTGTCAGCGGAGAATTAAATCCGCTTGTTGCACAGCCCTATCGTCATCATCGGCGTCATCACCGTCATCATCACCCACGTCGTTAGAGACGAAAAGGCCTCCGAGAGATCGGAGGCCTTTTTCATTAGGCTGGTTGCGGGTTTCTAAAAGCAGATCCCTTTGCTCAGGATGACAAAGCGAGTTTAGATCTGGTATTTGACCAGACGTGCGAAGGAGGTGGGGTCGAGACTCGCACCGCCGATCAGAGCTCCATCGATGTTGGGCATGCTGAGCAGGGCTCCGATGTTGTCCGGCTTGACCGATCCGCCGTAGAGGATGCGTGTGCTCTCGGCGATCTCTGCTCCCATGCGGTTGGCGAGTTCTCTGCGAATGATGGAGTGGGCGGCCTCCGCCACTTCGGGCGAAGCCGTGCTTCCGGTGCCGATTGCCCAGATGGGTTCATAGGCGATGACGAGCGAATGCGCCTTCTCTGGTGCGAGGTTTGCGAGCGCCCCACCCATCTGCGCCATCAGGGTATCCGCCGTATAACCAGCCTGGCGATCCGCCAGCATTTCGCCAAAGCAGAGCATGGGAATGAGATCGTGCGCGACCGCCGCCTTGAGCTTGAGATTCACGTGCTCGTAGCTTTCGTTGGCGTAGAGACGCCTTTCCGAATGACCAAGGAGCACGTGTGTCGCGCCGATCGAGGTGAGCATCGTCGGCGAAGTCTGTCCCGTGTAGGGACCTTCGTTCAGCCAGTGCATGGTCTGTGCACCGGCGTGAACGTTCGAACCCCGTATCGCATCGATTACGTAGGCGAGCGACGTGGCGGTTGGGAAGATGATGATCTCGTCACGTTCATGACTGTCCACCATAGGAAGAAACTCGTTCAGAAACGCCACGGACTCCGTGGGGTTTTTGTACATCTTCCAGTTCCCGGCGATGATCTTCTTGCGCATGCTTCTCCTGCTCTTAGTTTCCGGAGCTTATGGGTTAGTAAGCGGGATTGGCAAGCCCGAAATAAAAGAAAATTGCCAACAGCCCTAACTCAGGACATTGGTCCTACTAAGACTTCGGCGAGAGTGCGGCTACGCCGGGCAGGGTCTTGCCTTCGAGGAACTCGAGGGAGGCGCCTCCCCCGGTGGAGATATGCGTGATCCGATCGGTCACTTCCGCAGCGTGTACCGCGCTGACGGAGTCGCCTCCGCCGACGATGGAGATGGCGTCGG
>JAHFTZ010000265.1:2589-4306 GCA_023265355.1 Terriglobus sp. | reverse complement strand
CGCACCTCCAGGGTCGCGACTCCCGGAATCACGATGGGCGGTCGGATCGTGACATACAACTTGTATGGTCCTGCATGAACCTCCTGAAACACGTCCTTGCTGCCAACGTGGGCATGCGCCTGAAGTACCGAAAAGAAAACAAGAAGAAGCAGAAGCAAACTGGACCTGAAGCGTAACTTCATCGCTGAACCCCACGCATCCAACGTCCCATCCGGGTTCCGATCCACACACTGAAACCGGCACAAACCGTGTCGATCAATAGTCCCGTCATTAACTGTGATCCATGGCTGGGAGAAGTGAAGACACGATGCAGAAAAACTTCCGGACGCGTGCTGTAAGAGGCGTACTGGCCGCCGAAGAAGCGGTTGCGCGCAAGCGGGCTAAGCAGGAAGATAGCGAAGGGCCACTGTGCGGCAGCAAACGTCACAAAGGCCAGAACGCCACCCAGGGCGGCAGCCAGACCTGGACGCCACGACGCGGTACGCTGCCGCACCACATCGAGCACGAAACCCGGAACAGTCAACAGCAGCGGAAAATACGTAGGGACCATGTGGGTCAACGGGTTATAAACGGGACCCAGCTTCGGAAAAAGCGGGAAGATCAAAATCTGTGCAATGACAAACGCCATATAGCCCGCGCTAAGTAAAGTTGCAGTCCAACGATACCGAGCTGCTTCCGTAAAAAGCGCGAGCAGCAGTAGAACGTACATCGAGGTGATGTGGTACACCCCAAGTGAGTGCTGGCGATCAGAGCTGATGTACTGAGCCACAAACACCAGTTGATCGCAGAGGATCAACGTGCCAAGAACAAGCAGCAGTCTTTGTACAGCGGGAAAGCTTTCACCTTCCACAGAAGCGATGCGATTCATGTGCGCCAATAAAAGGAAGAACGCTCCCCACGCAATTGCGAAACTCCCAAGATAGACCAAGGCATGAGGCGGGCTGATGATCTTCACATCCAGCCCATACGCGTTGTGCCACCAATTATCGAAGGGAGCGGAGGTCAACATGGCAATCCCACCCCACGCCGCGCAGAACGCCCCAAGCGGCCCACGGAGACCCATCACTTGAACGGACGTTTCACGAAACCTTGAACTGCGTCCGAAGGTGGTCGTAAGAATCAGGTATGCGCTTGAGATTGCGGCAAAGATCGCCGACAGATAAATCGTCACATGAGCAGGATTAAGAAAGCTGTCGCGCCCAATCGAGCGGTGCCAGGAGATGTCCCACGGACCTCCGATAGAGTTGCACACAAGCGCCAGCGTAATGCACCACAAGTACCAGGGGATCGCGCTGGATGCGCGCACGCGCGCATCGGTCAAAGGAACACTCGAATAAACGGGAGACGAAAGGGAAGACATGCTGGACAACTCCTCTAAGACAGCACAGGAACGGACAAATAAAACTCGGCCGAATTTCTATAAATAGCCTTAACTCTTCAATTGAACCCGGAAATAGCCAACCAATAAACTCAGCAATCTTGTTTCGGAAGATATTTTTGAAATGTCCTGGATTTTTATGTCGTCTGTATTTAAACAGACACCGGCCAGAACTGAATATTCCCTTCCGCCTGTTCCAAGTCGGCACCCTCAACTTCGCTCCGGGATGCATCACATTTGGAAGAACTCAGCAAAGCAGGTTGGGAAGGTCTGGCGTTCTGGGAATGTGAAGTTCCGAATGAGTGCGCTCTTCTTAAGCGCCTTGAAACCTTTCTAGAG
>JAHFTZ010000265.1:573-2579 GCA_023265355.1 Terriglobus sp. | reverse complement strand
CCTTTATTTCAACTTCCGCCCAAAGAAATCCGCCGCCATCCGGTAGCTCGTCACCCAATTCTTATGTACCAGGAAGTCATGAATCTCATCCGGAAAGACCTTCTCCTCCACATCCACATGCCTCTGGCGTAGAGCGTCGGCCAACCGCACCGTCTGTGCAAAGACCACGTTGCGATCGTCGTCTCCCTGGATCAGCAGCACCGGCGAGCGCCATGTATCCAGCGAAGACATCGGCGACGACAACCACGCCAGCCGCTTGCGCGCCTCCCAGTCCACCTCCGGATCGCCCGAAGGTCGCCAGAATCCCATCTCGTACACCCAGTCATGTACTCCGTGCAGATCCACACCCGCCGCATAAAGATCGCTTCCACGCGCCAGCGCCAACGCCGTCAGATAGCCGCCATAGCTTCCACCCCACGCGCCGATCCTCCGCACATCCACATCGCTGCGTCCGTGCAGATACAGCGCCGCGCCGATCACATCGTTGTACTCGCTTCCGCCCTCAAAGCCATAGTGCAGCGCCTGCCGGAACTCCATCCCGTACCCGATCCCCGAGCGGTAGTTCACACTCAGCACCACGTACCCCAGCGAGCAGAGATACTCGTTCTCCGCATACGAGTTCGCGTAGTACTCCATCGAGTGCCAGCCCAGAAACATCTGCCTGCGCGATCCGCCATGAAAGAAGACGATCGCGGGATCGCGCCCATCTTTTCTGAGCGCGTGATTCTTCGGCAGAAAGATCTGTCCATGGATCTGCATCCCATCGGCAGCAGGGAAGATCACCTGCTGCGGCGCGATCATCTGCGCAGAAGGGAACTCCTTCGGAATCAGATCCGGCGCAATCTCCTTCAGAGCTCCACTCTTCGCTACCTCCGCAGGATGAATCGGCCACCGCGCATCGCTCGCCAGAACAACAACGCTGCCCTCGCTCGTCGCAACAGGGAAGACCTCGATCCCTTCGCCCTTCGTCAGCGCCACCGGCAAAGAGGCTCCCGATGCAGGCACGCTCCACACATGGCGACGATCCGCATCCTTCGCATCCGCTCCATACTGATTCGAAGAGAAGACCAGCCCCTTGCCGCTTGTCAACGGAGCCACCTGCTCTACCTCGAAAGCCCCTGGCGTCAGCAGCTTCGCCACGCCACCCTTCGCGGGGATGGAGTACAGATGCGTCCACCCATCCTTCTCCCACGGAAACACCACATAGCCATCCGCGCTCCACGTCAGCACATCGTGCCCAACCGTCTCGCGGTACAGACTCCCGCGCCCCTCGTCCGCGCGCCACAGCAGCTTGCCCTCGCCGGTCTTCGCATCCGCCACGCGAATCTCCCACGGCGGTCCGCTGCGCACAGCGCGCTCGGAGGCATCGTCAAAGCCCGTCGGGTTCCGCACGAAAGCGATCTTCGCCCCATCGGGAGACCACACCGGCTCCCCATCCTGCTCCGTTCCAGGATCGACCCACGTCAGCGCCTTCGCGCCAAAGCGATACTCGCCGATAAACGCATGGTCGCCGCGCTCCGTCACAAACGCAATCGCACTCCCATCCGGAGACCATCGCAGGTTTCGCATCGTGCCGCGTCCCTCAAACAACTGCGTCGGCTTCGGCTCCCCGTGCAGGGAGGCCACCCATACCTGCCCCTTAGCGACAAACGCAATCCGGTCGCCCTGCGGCGAGATCGCGCCGCCCTTTCCCGCCGCAATCAGCTTCGGCTCTCCACCACTGGCCGCAACCACCCAGACCTGCTGCTTCACCCCATCCACCAGCGCCGCCGGGTTCGGCACCGGGTGCCCTTCGCCCTGCACCGCGCCGCCCCGCGTGTACACCAACCACTCCCCATCGGGCGTAAAGCTCACATCCCCAAGCTCCTGCCCATCGTCGTCGGCGTACGCTGTGACCATCCGCGCCTTCCAGGCTCCACCCGCAGGCTCCGCCACCCAGAGATTCCGCCGACCTTCGGCGTTCGTCACCCACCCCACCCGCCCCTTCACCGGGGCAGCCACCAAAT
>JAHFTZ010000265.1:0-563 GCA_023265355.1 Terriglobus sp. | reverse complement strand
AAGAAAATCCCTGCGCCCTCGCGGCCAAACCCGCAGCAGCCACACCCAGGACGAACAGCACCAGCTTCCGCATTCTGCCTCCAAAAACTTCTACCGAATGAAAGAATCCTAACCCGACCCGCCCCCAAACCCGACCGGCATGGCCCGGTTCACGAGGATTCGCTATCAAAAAGGGTCTAAACTATCTCTCGATGAGCTGGTTTAAACGCGAAGACAACGAGATCGTCAACGACACCCAGAAGACGGTCCGCACCGAAGGCCTCTGGATCAAGTGCCCAGAGTGCGGCAAGCCCATCTGGAAGGCCGACCTCGAAGCCAACCTGAACGTCTGCCCGCACTGCGGTTATCACTTCCGCATCGACGCCCGCGCACGGATCGAAAACCTCCTCGAACCCGGCTACAAGCTGGTCGATCTCGAACTCAAATCCACCGACCCTCTGCACTTCTCCGATCTGAAGCGCTACCGCGACCGCCTCGCCCAGGCGCAGAAGAAGACCGGCCTCAACGACGCTATCGTTAACGCAACCGGCCACATCGGTCACCACCCCGTCGTTCTCTCGGCC
>JAHFTZ010000264.1 GCA_023265355.1 Terriglobus sp. | reverse complement strand
CAAGACCCTGATGGTAGGAGGCGTCGGCGTCATGAACATCATGCTCGTCTCCGTGACCGAGCGCACCCGCGAGATCGGCCTGATGAAGGCCCTCGGTGCGCGACGAAGAGACGTGCTCCTCCAGTTTCTCGTCGAAGGCTTGACCCTTACTTTTCTTGCGGGACTCGCAGGACTTGTCGTCGCTCTCATCCTGCCGCACCTCGTACCGCCGATGCCGCTTTACTCGGACATCTACAAGACCGCGAACCACGAGGGCGATATCGTGCTCACGCCCTCGTTCCTCATCATCGGCGTGTCCTTCGTGATTCTTGCCTTCGTCGGTCTGATCTCCGGCTTCCTTCCAGCACTACGCGCGTCAAAGCTAGACCCCGTCGTTGCCCTGCACCACGAGTAGCTACTTGGCCCCACTATAGAGCTGCCGATACATCTCACGGTTCCGCATGATCGCCTGCACATACTCTCGCGTCTCGGTGTACGGAATCGATTCCACAAACTCGGGCATGTCCTTATAGTCGTTCAGCGCCATCCAGTTGCGCACAGGCACATCGCCCGCGTTGTAGGCCGCGAGCGCATACTCAGGCTGCCCTCCAAAGCGATCCATCACCTGCTTCAGGTTTGCCACACCTAGCGCAATGTTGGTCGAAGGATTCAGCAGCATGTTCGTATTGAAGCCTTTAATGCCTTGCCGCTTTGCCTGCGCCTTTCCGACCGCCGGTAGAAGCTGCATCAACCCATAGGCATTCATCCGCGAAACAGCAACTGGATTAAACTCCGTCTCCTGGCGAATGAGTGAAGCCACAAGATAAGGGTCCAGATTGTTTCTCTGCGCCTGTTCCGTAATTTCATTCCAATACGGTTTGGGAAATAACAGGTGCCAATACTCCGCAGGCACTTCGTCGATAGGCAGAGCGAAGAACGACAAGCCACTGTGCTTCATCGACTGCAAAGCCCGGACGTTCTCTCCATACGAGGCGTAGATCTCCGCCTGCGCCAGGGTTCCCCATTGCGCACTCGTTGGACTCATCTGGATCTCTGGCGCGATATATTCGTTCAACGCCGCATTGGCCAGCAGACGTGCCTTGATCAGATGAGGATCGTTCTCCGGCAACTCGGCAATCAACGTCGGAGTCGCTGGCGTCTTCACGCTGGCAAGCGCCGGTGCGGGCGCGACCACGGGCTGTTGCCCCAGGGCGCGCAGACGCACACGCGCCATCACGCCGTAGTAGTAGTTGCGGTAAACCTCTGACAGCACCTGATAGAAGTTCACCGCCTGCGAGAAGTTCTTCTCAGGATCCTCATAGAGCCGGGCACGCCAGAACAGTGCCGCCGAGGCCTCCGTGCTCTGCGGATAACGGGTGACCTGCTCTTCCATCAGCCGCGCAGCCTCCGGATACCGCCGCAACCGATAGTTCATCCACGCCGTGCGCCAGTGGGCGCTCGGAGCGTAGACGCTGTTCGGAAAATTTGTGTACAACTGCGAATAATGCCAGATCGCGTTGGTCGCATCATGCTTCAGCAGGTGCATGTTGCCGCCGGAATAAAGCGCCTCCTCCGTCCATCGGCTATGCGGAAACTGCTCGATCATCGCCTGCATCGCATTGCGCTGAGCCTGAATATCCTTTTCATTCCGGCTGATCTCTGCCGTCAGATACAGCTTAAGCGCCGCGCTGTCATCGCTCGTATTCGGCAACCGCTCCACATCGCGCCTGGAAAGTCGCTTCAGCTTCAGGTCACAGACGGCGGCATAGATCTCCAGGGCGTCTTTATCTGCCTGCGACAGCGAAGCATCGTCGCGCTTCAGGGCTTGATACTCGGAACTCGCGTCGGTGTACCTCTTAGCGTTAAAAAGCTGGTCGGCATGGATCTTTCGCTCTGCGGCTGTCAGCTGCGCCCCCAGCGCGATCAACTGAGCGCGCGCCTGTCCCGCCTCAGGGGTGAGCGGCTGCCTGAGGTAAATTTCACGGAAAACTGCGATCGCCCTTTGGTTCTGCCCACTCAGCTGCAACGCCCTGCCCTTCGCATACAGAAAGTCAGAGTGCGTGGCCTGCGAGCTGGTCGCATTGGCCTCAAGAGTCTGGAGCGCCATGGAAGCATTATTTTGCTGTAGATAGGCATTCGCCAGAAGAACCGGTGCGCTGGCAGAAAAGATGCTCTCCGGGTACTTCTGTGAGAAACCGCTCAGAAGCGAAAACGCCACACTTCCATTCCCAGATTGAAGCGCCGCCTGCGCCCCCAGGTAATCTGCATAGTCATTCAAGGCATCGCCCTGAGCCGCCGCCTGCCGAAACGCGGAATTCGCGTCGCCAAACCTGCGCTCCAGCATGTACGCATGCCCCAACGACAAGTAAGCCGCCGAAGCCGCCTCCCCGGGATGCTGATGCGCATACTCCGTAACCCCCGCAAACGCAGCCGGGCTCCGGTTCCCCGCCAGCTGTTGCGCCATCGGTCTCAACTGCGTGCTGGCTGCAAAAGCACGCGCCAGATGGAGACTCTGGGCGGTCGGCGCGGAGTGAACGGAGACGACTCTT
Organism: Terriglobus sp.; assembly: GCA_023265355.1. Lineage (GTDB taxonomy): Bacteria > Acidobacteriota > Terriglobia > Terriglobales > Acidobacteriaceae > Terriglobus. The sequence goes on along the minus strand of JAHFTZ010000264.1, from coordinate 1,782 downwards.
GCCTTCGTGCCTTTACTTTTTAAGGCTCGTCCCTTTACCCCTTTTGTATTTTTTGTGCCCCTTCCCCCTGTCCCCTTGGCCGCAACCTTCCCATGAGATCTCGTCGGCACCGCCTTTTTCTTGGCACTGATCACTACGGCAGGCTTCTTCTTCGTAGCCGCCCAGACATCCCCAGAGGTTAACGCGAGGCAAAGGAGCAGCGCACCGGTTACCCGTACGCCCGGCCGCCGGCCGCTGCGATTCTCTAAATTCTTCAATTGAATCTCCACATCTACCACTTTAGGATGCAACAACACCTCTCGCTCATCCGGAGACGTATTCTTGCGTACCTATCCCGATACCGGACCGAGTCCATTGCCCGCACCCTCCTGGCCCATTAGAATGAACGTAGACGATGACAGTGACTGCGCCTCAGATCGAAGAGCAAGAGATCCATCCCGATGTCGCACTGGTCGAGCTCGCTCGCGCCGGAGATCAGGCTGCGTTCGAAAAGCTCGTCCGCCAGTACGACCGGCAGATCTTCCGTACGGCCCAGCACATCACCCAGAACCGCGAAGACGCCGAAGACATCACCCAGGATGTGTTTCTGAAGGCCTACCGCAAACTGGACCAGTTCCAGGGAAACTCCAAGTTTTCGACCTGGCTGACGCGAATCGCAGTCAATGAAAGCCTGATGCGGCTCCGGAAACGCAAGACAAGCCGGACCGTATCCATGGATCAGGACGTTCAGACCGAGGAAGGCTCCATTCCCCGCGATTTCGCGGATTGGAGTCCCAATCCGGAACAAAACTTCACCCAATCGGAACTCTCCGAGATATTGAAGAAAACAATCGCCGGTCTTGCCCCCGGATTTAGAACCGTTTTTACACTTCGCGACATCGAAAACTTGTCGACCGAAGAAACCGCAGAGGCGCTTGGCCTCTCCGTTCCGGCGGTCAAATCCCGTTTGTTGCGTGCACGGCTTCAACTCCGTGAACGTCTCAGCCGGTATCTGAAGAAGAATGAGGGCCTGACGTCGTGACCTGCACAGAGTTTCTTGCCAAGATGACCGATTTCTTCGACGGACACGTTGAACCGACACTTCTGTCAGAGATCAAGACTCATCTCGGCGAGTGTCATCACTGTGAAGTCGTCGTCAGCACCACCCGCCAGACCATCGAAATCTATCGCGACAATGAGGTCTACGAACTCCCGACCAATGTCCGCGAGCGCACCATCTCTTCGATCATGGCCCGCTGCAAAGAAGGCTGCTAAAGCCGCAACAACTCTTTGTCATCCCAGCAAAGCGGAGGGATCTGCTTCTCGACCTATAATCCGCCCGCAGAATGTAAAAGGGAAGACCGTCGAGGTCTTCCCTTTTTGACATAAGCCTAACCAACCGCCTAGTGAACAACCTGCTGGAACAAAGGCGAACTGAGAAGCGTCGAAAACTGGCTATCCGACGAAGCATAATCCACCGTCAACGTTCCGCTGTTAGAGCCGATGGTCGTCATATCCAGCGCCTGCTTCTCCATCATGCTGGAACTGGTTGAGCCTCCGGTCGTCTTCCGCATCAGGACCATACCCTTCATCAGGGTCGAAGCGGTCGCGGCAGTCATGGTGTCGCTCATCACAACGGCCATGTCGAACTTCACACCATTCGCGAAATCCATGGTGTAGCGCGAACTCTTCATCCGGTTTTTCACTGAATCGTAATCCGTAAGCTGCGAAGCATCACCCAGAACGCTCTTCATCATCGTCTGTGTGCCCTTCTGATCCAGCAAGCTCCAGATAGCCTTGCTG
>JAHFTZ010000263.1 GCA_023265355.1 Terriglobus sp. | reverse complement strand
AGTTTGGATCGGGACGAAAATCGAGCAGAAGGTATTTCCCTTCCGCGCGCGGGTTGGAGTAGAGATATCCACGCACAAGCAGTTCAAGCAGGCTCTGCGCCTTGAGTTCGTCCTTGTGATGCGCGGCGTCATCTTTTTCGACTACCTCGGGATGCTTTGCGAGATAGTTGAGGCGATCGCGTTCAGCCTTCACGCGTGCCTCATCGAGGGGCTTGCCATCTTCCGCAAGGAGCATGCGCACGCGTCCGGACTTACTCTCAATCACGCGCTCCGACCAGAGATGTCCGCCCGTGCGTTCGCTGCGTTCCGATGAGAGATAAGAAAAATGGGTCTGGCGTTCCGCTGCAGTCTTCTCATGCGCGGCGAGCGTCGCCAGGAACTCCCGTTGCGCTGCAGGAGTCTGAATCTGGTCAACGGTCTGTGCGTGAGCCCCGAAGGTCAGCGACAGGAGAACGAGGCAAACAGGCACTGCACGCATCAGAGGATCCTTATACGCCGCGAAGACGTACTGGAGTCGATGCGCGAAGTGTCTGTCATTGTTGTACGGAACATTGCAGTGGCGCTCGTCTTCAGTTTTCAAAAGGCTGCAACCGTGTGAAGCGGAAGCGTTGCAGAGGAGCCGCCAGCAAAGACGGTGAAGTCCCCCTTCGGCAACTCCCAATGCCCGTCGTCCGTTCCCTCTTCGACGTAGATTTTGATGAAAGCAGGATCGATCGGCAGCGTGACCGTCTGCTCTTCCATCGGCTTCAACGTGATTCGCTTGAACGCAACCAGCTTCTTGAATGGCTCTCCCGCCGACTCTGGAAGCTGAACATAGACCTGTGCGATCTCTGTGCCAGCGCGTGCGCCCGTGTTCTTTACGCGGAAGCTGACCTGCTTCGCAGATGCGTCCACCTTCAACGCGGAGTAGGCATAGCTGGTGTACGAGAGACCATATCCAAAGGCAAAGAGTGGAGTCTTCTTCTTCAGTTCGTACCATCGGTAGCCGACAGCAAGCGGTTCGGGATAGACGACGTCGAAGGGCTTGACCTTCGCTTCACCATCAACCACATAGGCATTCGGTTGATCGAGACCGGGAACGACCGGCGTGGGCAGGTCGGCCTCGGTCCGCGCGAAGGTGATGGGAAGTTTGCCAGAGGGATTGACCTCGCCCGAAACAAGATTCGCCAGCGCCTGTGCTCCACCGATGCCGGGATACCAGGTCGCGAAGACAGCAGCGACGTGATCGATCCACGGCATGGAGATAGGGCCGCCAGTTTCCAGAACAACAATCGTCTTCGGGTTTGCGGCGGAAACAGCAGCGACCAGAGCATCCTGATTATTAGGAAGAGAGAGCGTCAGAAAGTCACGCGATTCGGTTGAGAACTGATTGACGAAGACGAACGCGACATCCGACTTCTTCGCCAGCGCTACAGCGGCAGCGATATCGTCTCCACTGTTGTATGAGACCTTCGCCGATGGCATCGCCTTCTGGATGTACTTGAGTGGCGACGTCGGAAAGTAGATCGGATATCCCCAGCGTGCAGCGCCCTCGAACGGCGCGACGGCGTTGCCGCCGGGGGCGTCGACCTGCGCGGAACCGCCACCAGAGAGCATGCCGACATCTGCGTGCGAACCGATGAGTGCGATGCTATGCGTCGTGGCCTTCGCGAGAGGAAGAAGGTGTGCGCGGTTCTTCAGGAGCACGATACTCTCTTCCGCGATGTGCTGCGCGTCGTCGAGACCACGGAAGGGATCCGTCACGCGACGCTGGAACGGATAGTCCACCACGCCCGCTGCGAACATGCTGCGGAGGATGCGATGCACCATATCGTCGACCCGCGACATCGGCACCTTCTTATCAGCGATGGCCTTGCGCAGATCCTTGCCGAAGAAGTCTTCGCCGGGCATCTCCATATCGAGACCGGCGTTCGCAGCCTTTACCGTGGAGTGCGTCGCCTCCCAGTCCGAGACGACGAAGCCCTTGAAACCGAAGTCACGCTTGAGCACCTTATTGAGCAGGTAGTCGTTCTCGCACGCCCAGTGCGTGTTTACCTTGTTGTAGGAGCACATGACAGCGGAAGGATTCGCGATCCCAATCGCAATCTGAAATGCGAGCAGATCGGTCTCGCGCAGAGCGCGGTGCCCCATCACCACATTATTGATGTTGCGACCGGTCTCTTCGTCGTTGACGGCGAAGTGCTTGATGTCGCTCATGACATGGTTTGCGATGACGCCGCGCATAAGGTTGCCGGTCATCGTACCAGCGAGGACTGGATCTTCTCCGGCGTACTCAAAGTTGCGGCCGTTGCGCGGCTCGCGCGTGAGATCGACGCCACCGCCGATCGACATGTTGCTGCACCAGTCGCGCAGCTCACGCCCAATCACCGATCCGTAGAGAAAAGCTCCTTCAGGATCGAAGCTGGAGGCGGCGCCAAGGGTCGAAGGAAGCAGAGTGGCATACCGGCTCTGGTATGCGGCCATGCGAATGCCTACAGCGGAGTCCATCAGATTGATGTCCGGAATACCGAGACGCGGGATGCCTATGACCATCCCAGCACCGAAGTTCGAGGTTGGAGGCACAGGGTCGCCGTCCCGAAGAACACCCCAACCGATACCGTGCACAAGCTGCAGCTTTTCGTCGAGGGTCAACTGCTGCTGCACCATGTCCGCACGACGGTCCGGATCGAGTGACGCATTCAGCCATGGATGAGGAGCTGGAGGCGGCTCCGGATGCTTGTTCTTCTGTGCGTGAAGGATCGAGAGGGGCAGAAGGCACAGCAAAAGACTGACGCGAACACTTTTCATGGTGGGACTTATCCTGAGTGAAGACGAGATGCTCTGCCGCATCAGCTTAGCGGATGCGAGACGAAGTCGCCACCCCATGCCGAATCTACGCTAAGGACGCGAGCGCCGGTACGCCCTGCGCTGAGGTTTGCACGAGATGATGATGGTGAGCAGAGCGCCGCTGCAGAAGCACAGCCGCCGCACCCCGAAGCCGTCCCAGCTCCCCACCGCTGCTACGAATCACACGCGGCGGCGTACCTGCGAGCATACCCCTGTGTAGCTCCTCTTCGATCACAGGTCGCGCAAGAGACCATGCACCGACGATGTCTCCATCGATAAGAATGATTTCAGGAGAAAGACTTGCTGTAATCAGGCGCAGACCACGCCCGATGGCGCGGGCCTGTTCTTCGATGGCCTCAATCGCTGCCGCTTCGCTCTCCGTCGCGCGGTGGATGAGATCGAGGTAGGTGAGGTGCATGTCGCCGGAGATCTTTTCGGCGTAGTAGCGAAGCGCTGCACGGTTGGATGAGACCGTCTCCCAGCAACCACGTTGACCGCACCCGCACGGTAGACCCGCAGCGTCCATAGGAATGTGTCCAAACTCTCCAGCCAGACCGCCACGCCCTACGACGAGTTGACCGTCCGCCAGAATGGCTGCGCCCACGCCTTCCGCAAACGTGACTAGAACCGCGTCCCGCGTGCCGTCCATGTTGCCGAACCAGAGCTCAGAGAGAAGGCTGGCGTTCGCGGCATTATCCATCTCCGTGGGAAGACCGGTCTCCTGCTGAATCGCACTCTTGAGATCGAACTGTGTCCAGGAGAGGTTAGGTGCGTGCACAAGCCGCTGTGTACGAGGGTCGACACGACCAGGCAAGCTGATACCGACACCGACGAAGCTCTTCGCAGGATGTTCTTCCCGCATCGCCTGCATCGCCGCGACAATCGCATTCACTGCAAGGTGCGCCTCAGTGGAGATCGGCAGGGCTTCGCGCGCGAGAAAACGACCATTGAGATCGACGACGGAGAGAATCGCCTGGCGCGGACGGATATCGGCGACAAGGACGACAAATTCATCGTTGATGGAAAGCATGGTGGGACGGCGGCCACGTGGGCGACTCGCCGTTCCACCCTCCACGACCCAACCATCTTCGATCAGATCTTCCACAATGGCGGAAACCGTGGAAGGCTGCAGCCGCGAAAGACGGGAGAGATCTGCTCGTGAGACCGGCTGCTGAGATCGAACGATCTCCAGCAGCAGGTCTCGATTGACGTCGCGCGCCAGTTCACTGGATGCGACCTTTGCATAAGCAAGATCGACCCGCCGAATCCCACGCATTTCAGGTCTACTGGACGCCATTTGTAAGGACAAACCCTCGTCCCGGAATGATAGCCCGCGACCTTCGCTTATGGCGAGAGAAAACGCTACGGATGATGTACCGGAGACTCCGTGCCACCGCTCTTCGCGTTCGGTTCCAGGAGAGCATCGTTGCATCCCGTTGGAGCGTTGACGAGATTGCAACGCGCCGGAAGGCCACTGGGGAAACCGACCGAGTAGCC
>JAHFTZ010000262.1 GCA_023265355.1 Terriglobus sp. | reverse complement strand
ATGATCGAAGTCATCGACTACAAAGCGGGAAACCTCACCTCCGTCGTGAAAGCCCTAAACTTTCTCGGAGCGGAGACGCACGTTACCCAGTCCCCCGACGATGTGCGGAACGCCACAAAGATCGTCCTCCCGGGCGTAGGACACTTCCGCGCCACCCAACTTCTCCACGATCTTCAGCTCACCGCGGCCACACACGAAGCCATCGCCAACGGCGTTCCCTTCCTCGGCATCTGCGTCGGTCTACAGTGGCTCTACGACGGCTCGACGGAGGCCGACACCACCGACGGCCTCGGCCACTTCAACGCCACTGTCGAACGCTTCCCCACACACTTTCAGGAAGCCGAACTCAAGAGCCCGCACGTCGGCTGGAACTCGCTCGAAGCGATCCGTGAAGACTCGCGTCTCCTGCGCGGCATCGCCCCCGGTTCGTTCGTCTACTACACCCACTCCTGGCGCGCTCCTGTCAGCGCAGACACAGCCGCAGCGACAGAGTACGGCGGCCTGTTCACCGCCGCGGTCGAACGCAACAACGTGATGGGCGTGCAGTTCCACCCGGAAAAATCCGGTGAGACAGGGCTGCAAATCCTTCGCAATTTTTTAGAACTGTAATGACCATGGCATCGCAAGACCGGATAGAAAAATCATGCTGACCAAACGCATCATCGCCTGCCTCGACGTCCGCGACGGACGTGTCGTCAAAGGCATACAGTTTCTCGACATCATCGACGCCGGTGACCCCGCCGAGCTTGCGCACCGGCACGCCGCTCTCGGCGCGGACGAGATCGTTCTGCTCGACATCACCGCCACGCACGAAGGACGAGGAACGCTCCTCGAAACGGTGAAGCGCGCGGCCTCGCAGCTCTTCATCCCCTTCACCGTCGGCGGAGGCATCCGCTCCGCAGCCGACGCCGAAGCCGTCTTCACCGCAGGCGCGGACAAGGTCTCCATCAACTCTTCGGCCATCGCGCGCCCCGAACTCATCGGCGAAATCGGAGCGAGCTTCGGTGCCCAGGCGGTGATCGTCGCCATCGACGCGCGCCGAGCTACTACCGGCAACGCGATAACAGATGCCGAGGTCTACGTCTCCGGTGGCCGCAAGCCCACTGGCCGCAGAGTCATCGACTGGGCGCGCGAAGCCGAAGATCGTGGCGCAGGCGAGATCCTCCTCACCTCCATGGACTCCGACGGCACACGATCCGGCTTCGACAACGAACTCACCGCCGCCGTCTCCAGTGCCGTGCAGATCCCTGTTATCGCCAGCGGAGGCGCGGGAAACGCGCAGCACTTCGCCGATGTCTTCAAAGCGGGCCGCGCCGATGCCGCTCTTGCCGCCAGCATCTTCCACTTCGGTGTCACAAGCAGCCGCGCACTCAAAGAAGAACTCGCAGCGCAGGGAATCCCCATGCGTTTACCCTGCTAAAAAATCTAAGTAAAGAAGAGGCAGAATGCTTATCCCTTCCATCGACCTTATGAACGGCCAGATCGTCCAGCTTGTGCAGGGCGAAAAACTCAAGCTCGCCTTTGACGACTTCGACTACTGGATCGACCGCTTCAGCAAATATCCGCTCGTGCAGCTCATCGACCTCGACGCTGCCATGCGCCAGGGGTCGAACGCCTCGCTCATCTCGCGCTTCACGGACAAGCTGCCCTGCCAGATAGGCGGAGGCCTCAAGACTGCCGAAGACGGCCAGCGTCTTCTCGACCTCGGCGCAAAGCGCGTTATCTATGGCTCATCCCTCTTCGGTGGAGACAACGAGGCCGATCGCAAGCGCCACGCCGTCCTCAATCTCCCCTTTGCTGAAAATCTGAAGGAGCAGCTCGGTGAAGAGCAGCTCGTCTTCTCAGTGGATACAAAGAACGGTAGAGTAGCCGTCAAGGGCTGGAAGGAATCCGTCGACCTGACGCCGGAAGAGGCCGTCACCTGGCTTGAGGACTCCTGCGCGGCCTTCCTTTATACCCACGTCGATACCGAAGGCACCATGAGTGGCTTCCCCATCGAAGTTGCTGCGATCCTTCGCGCCTGCACCGCCAAACAGCTCATCGTCGCCGGTGGCATCAAGTCTGTGGATGAGATCACCGAACTCGACAATATGGGCGTAGATGCCGTCGCGGGCATGGCCGTATACTCGGGGGCAATGGAGGCCTAGCCCCTTGCGCGTTCTCGCCCTCGCTGTACTTTTACTGACCACCAGCATTCGGGCCCAGGAACCACCACCGACCGCGGAACAGCTCCATGACCAGCTTCCGCCCAGCAGCATCTACGAAGAGATCATGCGCCCACTCGACGCTACTCGCGCCGATGTGGGCAACTGGTCCGACATCGAACTCATCGCTCTCACCACTGCTATGAAGACCTCGCAGACGGAGTGCGAGCGCCTGGACCCCGACCCGCGCGTCGGCGAAGAGCTCTACGCTTACGCACGTCTGTGCTCACTCGGCCGCGACTGGAAGCGCAGCTACAAAGCGGCCACGGAGTACGTGCAGGACGACAAAGCCCTGCACCGGCCATCCGCGTACTACCTCGCCGTGCAGGCCGATCTCAACATGCACCACGTGGAAGACACTCTTCTTCTTCTGAAAGACATGGATACGCGCCTTCCGCTGGCACCTGAGACGAACGCTGTCTACGACTACGTCCTAAGCCTCGTTGAGTTCGCCGTTCCCTCTGCAGGAATCAACGCCGCGCTCATACGCCAGCCCAAACTTCTTGAAGCTGTAAGCGGACACAATCCACTTCTCACACCCGGCGTCGCAGAGGCCTCCGCCTGGCATCTGCAGGAGCTGCTCCGCTTCGACATCCGCCTCCCTGCCGAAACCGCCGGGGCGCTCAACGATCTCCAGCTCGCCATCGCGGCACGCACCGCTCCGCTCAGCGCTACAGACTCCTATGCCGCAGCCGTAGCGCAACGACGTTATAAGGCTATAGGCAAACCGATGCCTGCTTTTGAAGTAAGCCGTACCGCCGGTCTCAAGAGCTACAGTGCGCATCTCTCCGATGTGAATCTGTATGTCGTCTATCCCGAGGATTGCGCCAGTTGCGCCGGAATCCCGGAGGCCGTCGCGGACCTCCGCAAGGGTCTCAACATCCGCGCCCAGGCGTGGCCTCTCGTGGAGATCCGCCCCATGGAGACTAAACCTTCGGCCCCACCCAATCCAAAGACTGATCCGCCCGCCCTCTTCACCCACGCGGAGCTTCTAAAGCGGCTCGGCGCAACGGCGGTCCCGTTTTATATTCTGACCGATGGGAAAGGTACGATCCGGCTGCTCACCAACGGATCACGTGGCTGGCTCCACTTGGATGACAACGGAGACATCCTCGCGCAGACCATGATGGAGCGGATCGTCGCCCACGACGACACTGAGCGTGTCGCCGCTGCGGAAAAAGCCGCGAGAGAAAAGCTTGCTCAGCAGCAGTAAAGGCTACTCCGTATTCGCGTCCGCCACGGCGTAATACCCCTTGCGCGCCTGAACCTTCGCATCTTTGCCGCAGGTGATCTTGATGTTGCGGAAGGTGCCGTCCAGTTCAGGATTCTGCGGCGTATAGCTCACGAGATACTGCGTCCGCAGCTCGTCGGAGATCTGCGAGAACGCGTCTTCCAGCTTCTTGCCGTTGTTGCCGACGTTGATCATCCGGCCGCCCGTCTCGCGCGAAAGTCTATCCATGTCTCCCGCTCCGCTGAAGCCGAAGTTTCCAAAGCCACGATCCGCGATCAGGATGACGTAGACAATCGCGTTGGCCTTCTGCGCCGCTTCGATAGCGTCTTGAAGTTTCAACTGGCTGCCCTGGTCGCCGCCGTCTGTCAGAACGATCAGTACCTTGCGGCCTGCCTCCTGCCGCAGCTTGTCATGCGCTCCGAGATACACCGCGTCGTACAGCAGCGTGCCGCGAGGCGTGCTGTTTCCCGTCACCGAACCGGTTCCCGCGCCCGTGTTGATCTCCGCCTTGTCCAGGGCCCGCTTCAGTTCGCGTGGGCTGTTGGTGTAGTCGGCCAGCATATCCACGTTGATGTCGAACTTGATGAGGAATGCCTCATCCTTGGGCTGAAGAACGTCCTTCAGGAACTGCGCGCCAGCGTCCTTTTCCAACGGCAGAACATTCATCTGGCTTCCAGAGGTATCCAGCAAAATGCCGATCGTCAGCGGAAGCGTCTTTTCCTGCGTGAAGTTCTTGATCTTCTGAGGGATCTTGTTCTCTTCAATCGAACAATCTTCCTTATGCAGCCCAGTCAGGAAGCCCTGCTTGTCGCGCACGCTGAAGTAGGTATTGACCAGGTTCACGCGGACCTTCAGAGTTCCTGCACTCGAAAGCTGCGAATCGTCCGGCGGAGGGGC
>JAHFTZ010000261.1 GCA_023265355.1 Terriglobus sp. | reverse complement strand
CCGGGCTGGCGCGGGGGAATAGACGGTAGAGCGAGCGAGTCGATGCTTCGCCTGTTGATCACCCTCCGAGGACTTCACAAGCAATACCCTGCGTTGAGGGTATTCGCGATGGAAGGTCCATGGACTGCGGTCGGCGAACGGGATGAAGCGATGGGACATGCTCTCCTGTCGTTGAAGGGTAAGCGTCCAAAGGATCTCATCCTCGTTCTTTCAGGGAACGTTCATGCCATGGAGGCACCCCTCTTTGGCTTCAACACAGCCGCCATGTATCTTCCTCGGCAGGAACTGTTGAGCCTGGAAGTAACCAATGAACGAGGGGGCAAATCGTGGATCAGTGCTCGGGATGGTTGCGGGGCGCTTCCAGGTGGAGTTCCTGACAAAGTAAAAAACAGGCCTTACGGAGCCTATCTGGATCCCTCATTCGCTCCCGTCGGAAAAGTAGATGGCATCTTGGCGCTCGGTGTTCCTCTTACTGCCTCACCTCCTGCTGCAGGCGAGCAGACTCCACTTCCGGAGTGTCGAATCAAATTCCTTTCATTGCATCCCGATACAAAGACACCGACAGCCGACGATGCGATCACCGACGGCGTAAAGAAGTAGCCTGAAAACCGGGTGCCCCATGTCCCGCTTCTGGGACATGGGTATGCGCAAAGCGCATCGTTCGCTCGAAGAGCGACCCCAAAGAGCTGTCCGTTTTCGGACCCATCTGTTCGCTTCTGAACAGGCCTGCTCTCTTCTTCCGGGCGCCACGCAAGACCTTCCCCACACCGGCCCTGACAAAAACTCCACCGCATCCGCAAATACCCTGCCTCGCGCAAGCAAATTCCGCGCACCCCACGATTGGGCCTTGAAGTGCGGAAGCATACGATGCGCGCTCTCAAAGACGTAGGCAAGCTCCCGGGAAAGATTGCGAGGGGAAAGAGGAACGGTATGCTGCGAGATCTCCAGTTGGCGATGCGGATGCTGCGCAAGCAGCCGGGCTTCAGTCTCCTTGCGGCGCTCACCCTGGCGCTGGGAATCGGCTCTACGGCCGCCGTCTTCAGCCTGATTCAAGGCGTGCTCCTCACGCCGCCGCCGTACGACAAGCCCGACCAGCTCATGATGATTCCAGCCAAGCGCATCGATGGCAAGAAGATGGAGAGCCCGCGCGGCTGGTCTGCGCAACAGTGGATGGATTGGCAGAAAGAAGCAACCTCCTTCCAGGGCGTAGCCGCGTATACCTGGAGCTTCAACTTCCTCATCCGCAACGACGGCAGCCAGTCCATGCAGGGCATGAGCGTCTCCCGGGACTACTTCCGCGTCATGGGCCTCAAACCCGTGGCCGGGAGAGGTTTCGAGGACGCTGACTTCGCTCCAGGCCCAGTCAGAGGAATCGTGCTGGGGTACGAGTTCTGGCAGCGGACCTTTGCCGGCGATAAGCAGATTATCGGCAAGACGGTGCGCATCAGCCGCTCGGATGTGACGCCGATCGTGCTCGGAGTCATGCAGCCGGAGGTCCGTTTCCTGCCGACGCCCGGAGCGGCCAAGGAGCCGAACTACAACGTCAACGCGACCGTCGATTTTTTCACGCCCGCCTATCCGGACCCAAGGTTTTTGAAAGAGTCCTACTGGGAGGTCGTCGCGCGTCTGCGCGATGGAGTCACGCCGGAGCACGCACAACAGGAGCTCAGCATTCTGGCGGCAAGAGAGGCGCTCTCGGAGAAGAAGTTTGAAGGATTCGCGCCGCAACTGCAGCCTGTAACCGAGGAGATGAATCGGGACGGTAAGCGGATCCTGCTGCCGCTGCTCGGCGCTTCGGGCCTTGTGCTGCTCATCGCCTGCGGAAACGCAGCAGCACTGCTGCTGGTGCGCGGTCTGCAAAGGCAACAGGAGTACGCCGTGCGCATCGCCATGGGCATGAGCCGCTCAGCCCTTCTGAGAAAAGTCCTCACCGAGAGCCTGCTGCTTGCCCTGTTAGGAGGAGTCCTGGGCGGCGGCCTCGCTGTAGGCGCTGTGAAACTCTTCAAAGCGATCGCCGGAGACGCCGTGCCGCGTCTGGATGGAGTCACGGCGGGCTGGGCCGTGCTGGGATGGGGCTTCGGTGGCGCTGTGCTGGCTGCCTTCGTCGCGGGCTTGATTCCCGCCCTGCGCGCGTTTCGTCTCGACCCCATGGAAGTGCTCAAGAGCGCAGGCCCCAAAGGCACAGCGGGAACCGGAGAGAGGCGGCTTCTTCAGGGGGTCACGATCCTGCAGACATCGCTTACGCTGGCGCTGCTCGTGGGCGCGGGTCTGCTGATCCGCACCATGGTGAAGATCGCGCAGGTGCCGTCGGGTTACAGCATGAGCAGGATTTTGACGATGAGCGTGACAGACGTGCAAAGCTCCTCGACCTGGGGCAGCTTTCATCGGCGAGCGCTGGAGCGCGTTGCGGCTCTGCCAGGCGTGCAGTATGCAGCCTTTGCCTGGGGCGTTCCGCTTACCGGAAACAACTGGCCCGCGGTCCTGGAGATTGAGGGCCAGCCACCGGCGGTGAAAGAAAGCGACAGAACCACTCTGGCCATCCGCGCCGTCACGCCCGACTACTTCAAGCTGATGAGCATGGCGTTGACCGACGGACGGGAGTTTCGTTCCACGGATGACGATAAAGCGCCCCCTGTGGGCATCGTGAACAAGGCCTTCGCCGAACGCTACTTCCCGCAGGGCAACGTGATCGGTCGACAGTTCTGGCCACGCGGTCGGGACAAGCCCGGCACGACCATCGTCGGCGTCATTGCGAATGGACGGACCGACGATCTCACGCAGGAGGCGGCAGTCGAAGTCTACGTACCGCTCTGGCAGGCGAACGCGTTCTCCAAGCATCTCGTGGTGCGGTCCGAGGGAGATCCGCGCACGTTGGTCGCTGCGGTGCAACGGGAGCTGCGCTCCGTCGATCCCACAGCAGCCATCGAAAACGTGAAGACCCTGCAACAGATCCGCGACGAATCTCTCTCTTCGCGGACCTTTGCCATGCACCTGCTCACGGGATTCTCCGTAGGGGGAAGCCTTCTGACGCTGGTAGGAATCTACGGCGTGCTCTCCCTCTCCGTGGCCTCCCGACGAAAGGAGCTGGCAATTCGAAGCGCGATGGGAGCGCAGCAGACGGACATTCAGAAGCTCGTCTTCGGCGAAGGATTCCGCTTGATCGCCAGTGGCGTGATCGCTGGCGCTCTTCTGGCCGTTCTTCTCTCGCGCGTTCTGAAGTCGTTCCTCTTTGAAGTGGAACCCGGCGATCCCGCGACCCTGCTCGCCGTGGGAGCTCTCTGCATCGGCGTGGGTCTGCTGGCCTGCTGGGCGCCCGTACGCCGAGCAACCAAGGTCGATCCGCTGGAAGCTCTCCGCTACGAGTAAAAGACAAACCCTCAATCAACCACCAAACCGGGTGACGGGTGACGGGTGCCCCATGTCCCGCTTTTGGGACATGGGTATGCCAAGGTAGAAAGAGAGGTCAGACCACCACCAAACCGGGTGCCCCATACATCGCGCTTTTGCGATGTGTGGGTATTCGCGCGACGCGCGAACCGCTTCAAAAAAGCAGATCTCTCCGCTCCGCGACGATGAAACTGTCGCTCCGGTCGAGATGACGAGTCTTTACCCACCACACCGTCACGGGATGACGAACCAAAGCGGCCTCACCACCACCGTCATTTCGACCGAGCGCGCAGCGCGAGCGGAGAAATCCGCTTTTGCTCTGCGCCGTGGGTGCCTCCTAAGCCCGCAAAGAAAATCCAGACGGCAAAGCCGCCTCAAGAGAGATGGTCTCTCCCGTAACAGGATGGTGAAATCGCAGAAACTGCGCGTGCAGAAGATATCCCCCATCGCCCGGAAGTCCGGGGAGATCCTCCAGCGGCTGGCCTGTAAAGCCGTACAGAGGATCGCCCACGAGGGGATGGCCGATCGACGCCAGATGGATCCTGATCTGATGCGGGCGGCCCGAACCCAGGCTCACCTCAAAGGTCGTGGTGCGCGCGGTGCGTGAGAGTACCTTCGCCAACGACCTCGAAGCCTTGCCACCCGGATGCGCGGCCCACACGGAACCGATGCGCGGGTGCGGTACAAGACCGATGGGCGTGAGAATCTCGTAGACGTCCTGCTCTGCCACGCCTTGAGCCAGCGCCCGGTAGATCTTCTGCACTCTGTGCGTGTTCCAGTTGGCAGTTAGTCCCGAGGCCGCCTGCTCCGTCTTTGCGAAGAGAACGATGCCCGTCGTGGCTCGGCCCAACCGGTGGACGGGGTTGGCGTCAGGGGTCTGCCTTTGCACCAGGCGCAGCAGCGTATTTTCTAAAAAGCCGCCACCGGGGAGGGTAGGCAGCCCACCCGGTTTGTCGACGGCCAACAGATG
>JAHFTZ010000260.1 GCA_023265355.1 Terriglobus sp. | reverse complement strand
CGCCAGGGCGATGCCTACGATCCCTCCATCGTCGAACGCGACTTCAACTCTCTCTGGAACACGACGTACTTCGAAGACGTCCGCATCGAGAAGGTGGAAACGCCCTCCTGCGTGCAGATGGTGATCTACGTCCACGAGAAACCGACGATCCGCGAGATCAACTACAAGGGCCTCAACGCCGTGACGCAGTCTGACGTCCTGGACCGCTTCAAAAAGGCAAAGATCGGCTCCCTCGTCGAGAGTCAGCTTGATTTCACGAAGATCAAGCGCGCAGAAGTCGCCCTGAAGGGACTTCTCGCCGAGCACGGCCACCAGTTCTCGACCGTCCGCACGGAAGTGAAGACGATCCCCCCTGCCTCCGTCGCCATTACCTTCTCCATCAAGGAAGGACCCACGGTTAAGGTCGGCAAGATCGCCTTTGAAGGCAATCACGAGATGAGCAGCCGCACCCTTCGCGGTGCGATGCGGAACTCGCGTCCCGTCGGCATCCCGCACTCGATCATCCTGGAAAATCTTTTTGCCCGTACCTTCGACGCAACCAAGCTCGACGAAGATGCGGAGCGCGTCCGCGCAGCCTACGGCGACAAGGGATACTTCAAGGCGCAGACGGGTGAGCCGCAGACGAAGACCCGCGATGCTGGCGGCGTCAACTTCTTCCTTATGCCCTCGCACGGAAAGCGCATCGATATCCTCGTGCCCGTGGAAGAAGGCAAGCGCTATCGCCTGGGCAGCATCAATTTCCTGAACGCCAAGGACAAAAACCCAGCCATCCTGCGGAACCAGTTCGCGCTCAAGGATGGCGACTACTTCAACCGCACGGTCTTCGGCAAGGGTCTGGAAAATCTTCGCAAGGCCTACGGTTCGCTCGGCTATATCAACTTTGTGGGTACGCCGCAGCCGCGCTTCGACGAAGCCAAGAACCTCATCTATCTCGACATCGATCTCGACGAAGGCAAGAAGTTCTTCGTCTCGCGTATCGAGTTCTCCGGAAACACGGTCACACGCGACCGCGTCATCCGCCGCGAACTGATGCTCGAAGAAGGTCAGCAGTACAACAATCAGCTGTGGGAGCTTTCCATCCTGCGCCTGAACCAGTTGAACTACTTCGAAAACCTCAAGGCCGATCAGGACTCTGAGACACGCACGAACGCCGACGAAGGCACCGTGGATCTCCTCCTCAAGCTGAAAGAAAAGGGTAAGAACTCCATCGGTCTGAACGGCGGTATCAGCGGTCTCTCCGGCTCCTTCATCGGTTTGAACTATGAGACCAATAACTTCCTCGGTCTCGGCGAAACGCTCTCGGTGACCGCGAACGTCGGCGATCTGCAGCGCAACCTGACACTTGGATTCACCGAGCCTTACTTCCGCAACAAGCCCATCTCGCTCGGCTTCCAACTCTTCGCGACCAAGTACGACTACAACCCTGCAAAGAGCTTCGCAGCCACCAGCGGACAGAGCGCCAACCTTACCGGTGCACAGCAGAGCCTGCTGACGAACTACAACCAGTCCACAACAGGCCTCTCCATCTCCCTGCAGTACCCGATCCGCCGCACCTTCAAGCGCCTCGGTATCTCCTACAGGCTCGAACGTGCGTCCGTCACCACCTTCAACGACAACACGCGCAATATCTTCGAGACGCTCGCATTCCGCAGCGGTCTGGCCGGACAGAATCAGCTCAACGGCATCATTACCTCGACGATTACACCCAGCTTTACCTATTCGTCGATCGATCGTGCGGTTGGACCACATAGTGGCCGCGATCTTAACATCGCCGTGCAGATCGCCGGTGCGGGCGGTAACGTCAAGTACTTCTCGCCGGTGGCTTCCTTCCGTCAGTACTACCCGATGAAGGGTCTGCGGATCAGCCGCGAAGGCCATAACGTCCTCGGCATGCGTTTCCAGCTCGCTCACGTAGAGGGCTTCGGCGGACAGGTTGCACCTCCCTTCAATCGCGTCTACGCCGGCGGCGAAACCGACATTCGCGGATTCGATATCCGTTCCGCTTCGCCCTACACGTTTATCCCCACCAAGGTGATGTTCAACCTCACCAATCCCGACGGCACAACGGTTCCGCGCGATCCCACCAACCCGAACCTGGGCAATGTGCAGATCCCGATTCCGGTTTATCGCCTGACCTCCGTCGGTGGTGACACCAGCTTTACGAGCAACATCGAGTACCGCATCCCTATGGGGAACTCGGTGACCTTCGACGTCTTCTCCGATTTCAATATGACCTTCGACGCACTCAAGTCGCAGCTGCGACAGAGCGTCCTCGGACAGACGCAGATCAACTCGCCCCTGTATGGCTGCCCAGTCTTCGTGAACGGAGCCTGCTTCGGCGGCAAGCAGGTCAGCTTCCCGGATCTTCTGCAGACGGCGCCAGGCACCAACTTCGTTCCGCGTATGTCCGTCGGTGGCGAAGTCCAGGTGATTCTCCCGATCGTCAACGCTCCCTTCCGTATCTACTACGCCTACAACCCGCTCCGCCTGTTTGAAGATCTGCCGCAGAAGCTCGCCGTGGACAACGCGACCTTCCGCTCCTTCTTCCCGAACACCGGCGCGGGTCTCTACAGCGCCAATCAGGCTCTCCAGTTCTACGGCGCAAACTACCAGTTGCGCGAGCCACGAAAGACGCTTCGTCTGACGGTCAGCACCACCTTCTAAACACACACAAGCAATAAGAAAGGGCCACCGGATTCCGGTGGCCCTTTCTTATTCTCTATCCCGGTATGGCAAAGCTGAACCTTAATAACCTCTCGGATACATCCGCGACATACGATCATGCCAGCCCAGGCCATCATCATCCAGGCAGGCCCAGAGGAACCCGATGCCCACAGGAATTGCGGCCAGCAGCATCGCAAGGATACGGCGGCGCATCGCCGAGCGGGACGGATTTTCATCGGAGAAGGTGCACAGCGCAATCCGCGCATAGCGCATCCCAGGCGTCGCATCCGAAAGCGTGAAGAACAGTCCCTGGTACAGAAGCGTCAGGGCCACAAGCACGCCCGCACTTCCCATCAGGGCAATCTTTCCAGACGGAAGCTCCGGTACGACATACGCCACCGATGCGGCAAAGGCGACAAAGGCTCCGCCGATGCAGCACAGATCGACGGCAGCCGCCATCGTGCGTAGCTGCAGGCTGGCCGTCTGAGGAGGAAGCACAAACGAAAGCTGTGCCGCCAGCGAGGCCGGCGCATAGGGTTCGGTGCTTGCATCCAGCCGGATCGAACTCCACTCCGGAAGAACATTCGCGAGAGGAGGCTGCGGCGAAAGCATCTCCGGCTCTACTTCGAAGATGCGAAGCTGGGCCTTGTCCGGAGCGGCGCTCACTTCTTCGCGCAGCGGTCCCTCGGCCAACCTTGGACGCGCCTTACGCGCCGCCACAAGCTGACGCGGAAACTCGATCAGATTCGCCGGTATGCCCACGGCAGGTTCCGCTGGAAGAGCAGACTCCAGCTCTGCGCGGATGGAAAAAGCCGGAGCGGCAGAGACCGTCTCTTTTTCTGAAACG
The DNA here is from genome assembly GCA_023265355.1 of Terriglobus sp. Lineage (GTDB taxonomy): Bacteria > Acidobacteriota > Terriglobia > Terriglobales > Acidobacteriaceae > Terriglobus. The sequence continues at coordinate 860 of JAHFTZ010000260.1, read as the reverse complement.
CTTGCTGCCTTCCCAGCAACGGGGAGAGCGACCTTTTCAGAGACCAGGGGCTCAGCCGCAATCGCGGCCGCCTGGAGCACCGTCTCTTCGCTCGCGGTCGCATCCATCGCCACTTCCTGCAAGAGCTCCGTGGTGCTTTCAACCGGAGCCGTCACCGCCATCGCCACGGATGCCTCCACCAGCATCGGCTGTGGAGCGGCTGCAGCTTCTACCAGATGCGGATTCACCGCGTTCGCAGCAGCGATGCGGGCGTTCCAGTTGGCAATCTCCTCCATCAACTCGCGCTGTGCGTTGGCGATGGCTTCCGCGTTGCGGCGAGCGATCTCCGCCGCTGCTTCCGCCTGCCGGATCTCCATCTCCGCCTTGCGCGTGGCTGCTTCGGCCTCTGCGGCCAGAAAGTCGCGATAGGAGACTGTCTGCGAAAATCTTGCTGCAACGGCGGCGGCAACAGGATGCGATTTTTCCGTATCGGCGGGTAAAGCCTGCGGAATCATATTTTGGCCGCGCCGCTGACGATGCTGCGCCAGGCGTTCCGCGACCTGCTGTTTCAGCAGGGGTGCCGACTCAGTCTCAAATGGCTCAAGTGGAAGTGTACTGACGCTGCTCAAAGTGAATCCCGCTTTCGCAAATGTTGTAGCCTCAAACTGTGGCTCAGAAGATGTCTCCGAACCTGCCGGCGAATGCGAGAAGAAGAATAGGCACTTCGCTTCCGGCGACCTGTATTTCCTTGTGTATCATGCTGGGCTGGCTGCATGCGCCACCCATCTGCGCGCAAGAGGTAACGACCTCGACACCTGCCGCCATAAATCTTTCAGCCGACGCCACACTGCCCGACGATCCGTACACCTCGCGCTTCCCCA
>JAHFTZ010000259.1 GCA_023265355.1 Terriglobus sp. | reverse complement strand
CACGTAACGGTGTAGACATGCTCACACGTAGACAGTTCACGGGAACGGCACTCTCAGCGATCGCTGTGGCAAGCGTTGCGCCCTCCGGGATGCTCTCGCAAGAGAGTGTCCGCAAGCCGATCAACTCAACGATTGATGGCGTCTTGATGGGTGTGCAGTCGGCCAGCTTCACCTTCAGTGGCATGGGGATCAAGGAGATCATTGAAACCATGCGGGCGGTGGGGCTTTCAACGATCGATGTCATGTCGGAGCACGTCGAAAATTTTCTTGATGCTCCCGTTCCATTGCCAGGCGCTGGTCGTCCTGGTCCATGGGTTCCTCGGCCACCTCGCCCGGCGGGCAGCCGTCCACCGGGCTTTCCACCTCCCGACCCAGTGAAGAGAGAAGCATTACGTCAATGGCGCCTCTCTGCCGATCTCGCAAAATTCCAGCAGGTCGGACAGATGTTCACGAACGCAGGCCTTCAGTTCTTCTCGTACAACTTGAGCTTCGACAATAACTTCACCGACGCGGAGATTGAAAAAGCTTTCCTGATGACCAAGGCGCTTGGGACGAAGATCATCACGGCCTCTTCGCCGGTCGAGGTCTTTCCGCGCTTGAAGCCTTTTGCCGAAAAGCATGACGTGATTGTGGCGCTGCACAACCATACGATTGGCCCGAAGGAGTTTGAGCAGGCCATGTCTCTTTCGGAGAAGTTCTGGGTCAACCTGGACGTCGGACATTTTTTCGCAAGCGGATACGATCCTGTTTCGTACATTCAACAACACCACGCTCGCATTACGAACATTCACATAAAAGATCGCAAGAGCCATGGCGGCGACTCTGTCCCTTTCGGAGATGGCGAGACGCCTTTGATTGCAGTCTTTCAACTTGTGAAGAAAGAGCGGTACGGCTTCCCGGCTTGTATCGAATATGTCGGCCCGGCAGGACCTGCTATTGAACTGGCCAGTTGCCTTCAGTACTGCAAAGACGCGATTAAGCGGCCGTAAAAGGTCAGAACAACAGGCATTTTTCCTCAACGCACTACGGAGATCTCTCGCGATGCAAATACTGATCAATGGAAAGTTTGTCGACTCGCTGAGCGGTCGAACGATGCAGATATGTAACCCGGCAAATGGCGAAGTCCTGGACACGGTTCCTCGCTGTAGCGAAGCAGATGTCGATCTTGCGCTGGAGACTGCGTTGATCGGACGCGAGGTGATGCGGAAACTTCCTGCACATCGTAAGAGCGACATTCTTCGTAAGGCTTCGGAGATCATTGCGGAGCAGCATGAAGAGCTGAGTCAGCTTCTGTGCAGGGAAAACGGAAAGACGATTCGCCAATGCCGCGGCGAGATGACGGCGACTCAACGTTTATTCCTCGATTTTTCAGAAGAGGCAAAACGGATGCGTGGCCAGACGATTCCGATGGATGCCGTTCCGGGTCTTGAGCACATGATCGCTTACACGATCCGCCATCCACTCGGGATCGTGGTTGGGATCGTTCCATTCAACTATCCTGCCGAGTTATTCGCGCACAAGATTCCCGGGGCTCTGGCTGCTGGGAACTCTGTCATCGTAAAGTTGCCGGAGCAGTGCCCGCTTACGGTGTTACGGCTCGGACAGATTTTGATCGAGTCTGGTCTACCGCCCGAGGGCCTGCAGATGTTGACGGGCTACCCGAAGGAACTTGGGAATAAACTCATCACGCATCCTGAAGTCGCTATGGTCAGCTTTACCGGTGGCGTGGTTGCTGCGAAAGCTATTGCAAAGTTAGCGGCGGATTCATTGAAGCGCACTGCCTTCGAGTTGGGTGGTGTCGATGCGATGGTGGTTCTGCACGATGCAAACATCGATGCAGCGGCAGATGCGGTGGTTCAAGGTCGACTTACGAATGGTGCTGGCCAGATATGCTGCGCGGTCAAGCGCGTGCTGGTAGCGGAGAGCATCTTGTCGCCGTTCCTCGAAGCATTGGTGAGGAAGGCGAAGGAGATCAAGATCGGAGATCCCTTGTCTGAGACTACGGAACTGGGTCCCTTGATCTCTCCGAACGCCGCTGAGCGGGTGCACCAGGAGGTTCAGAAGTCTATTGAGATGGGTGCGAAGTGCCTGACTGGAGGCAACCGGATCGGGGAAAACTTCTATGAGCCCACCGTGCTGATCGATGTGAACGACACGATGCCCTGCCTGTTGGATGAGGTCTTCGGGCCTGTTGTCCCAATCGTCCCATTCACCACAATCAGCGAGGCAATCAAATTCGTTAACGATTCTCCCTACGGATTACAGGCGAGCGTCTTCTCTGAGAACATCCACAATGCACTTACTGTGGCCCATCGTATGGAGGTAGGTGGAGTTGTTGTCAACGGACCGGGCTCTTTCAGACCGGGAAACGTTCCCTTCGGTGGATTCAAGCAGAGCGGTATCGGTCGAGAGAGCATCACGGATACGATCCGTGAGATGAGCCACGAAACAGCAGTTGTCTTGAATCAGCAGCCCGATCTCGGATCAGTAGCACAGGAGGAGCTATGAAACGACTCGGACGCGCCTCGCATTCAGCTCTAATCACTACGCTGGTGTTGGCAGGTGTTGGTTCTCTGTTTGCTGCCTTGAGCAACAGCGAAGCGCAGACAACGCCTGCACAAGCGCCCGCACCGTTCAACCGTCCGAATCCCTATGCGAGGAAACCGGTAGATCCTGCACTGGCAGAGCAGGGCAAGAGTTTGTACAGTGTCCGGTGTGCCTTCTGTCATGGGTCGGATGCCAGAGGAGGCGAGAGCGGCCCCAACCTGTTGCGCTCCGAAACTGTGCTGACGGATCAGAGCGGAGAGCTAATTGGACCGATCATTTTGCATGGGCGACCGCAGCAAGGCATGCCAGCCTTCGATCTCTCCGAAGTGCAGATCTCTCAGATAGCGGCATTTCTTCACAGCATTCCTGTGAGCGGCAATGAGCGCGGCCGAAACGCACCCATAAAAATTCCTTTGGGTGATGCGGTAGCAGGTGAGAAGGCGTTTGCGGAGAAGTGTGCTTCCTGTCACTCGCCCACCGGCAATCTAAAGGGTATTGGTCAGAAGATCACCGATCCGCGAGCGCTTCAGCAATCCTGGCTTATGCCCGGCATGCGGGGTGGAGCTCCGTCCGTGGTCGCTCCTGCGAAGCGCGTTACCGTTTCCACGACTGGAGGAAAGGTCAACGGAAAGCTGCTCAGGATCGATGACTTCATCGTCAGCCTCAAGACCGATGACGGCGAGGTCCGCACCTTCGAACGCACAGGGAATGTGCCCAAGGTCGAAGTCCTCGATCCGTTGGATGGTCACATTCGCCTTTTGCCCACCTACACCGACCAATCGATCCATGACATCACGGCATATCTGGTAACGATCAAATGAAGATGAATCGCCATATTCTTCCGCTTGCTTTTCTTGCAGTGATGCTCGTGCAGGTGCCTGCACAAAGCCTCCCCCCAGAGCAACTCCTAACCCCGCTCCGCGATTCGTGGCCAACGTACTCAGGCGACTACACGGGGCAGAGGTACAGCCATCTCGATCAGGTCAACGCCGCGAATGTAAAAAATCTCGCGCTGGCGTGGACTTCGAAGATCGTTGCTGGTCTTCCACCGGCCGGCGGAGGTGGTGCGCGCTTTAGTCCCTTTGGTGGAGCCGCTGCAATCCCTACCGTTGTTGCCGGGGAAGGAAAGGGAGACCTTAATGAGAGCGGCCCAACCAGCCGTTCCAGCGGGCTGGTTGGTTCAGCCATTATCAGGGCAGGGAAGATCTACGTCTCAACTCCGGATAATGCCTGGGCCATCGACGCTCAAGATGGCACCATCCTATGGCACTTCGTGTGGAAGACGCGCGGTGGCACACATACTGGCAACCGCGGACTTGCCATGTATAAGGACACACTTTACCTTGAGACACCGGACGATTATCTTGTCGCTCTCAGCGCAAAAGATGGAAGTGAGAAGTGGCACAAGATCATCGCTCCCTTTGACCAACAATACTTTTCGACCGGCGCGCCCATCTTAGTAGAGAATCATCTGTTGGTTGGTACGGGCAATGATCTGGATGCTCCGGAAGCGCTCACCTCTTTCGATCCGGAGACGGGTGAGGTTCAGTGGAAGTGGTATGCCACACCTCAGGACGAAAACGATCCTGCGCTCAAAACCTGGAAGAACCTTCGCGCTGCGAAGTACGGCGGTGGTCCGATGTGGATCCCGGGATCGTATGACCCCGAGACTCACCTGTACATCCTTGGAACTGGCAACCCGACGCCTGCTTACACTTCTCAAAGTCGAGGAGAGGGCGACAACCTCTACACCTGCTCCCTGGTTGCCCTGAACGTCGACACGGGGAAACTGGTATGGCACTACCAGACCTCACCGCATGACACAC
>JAHFTZ010000258.1 GCA_023265355.1 Terriglobus sp. | reverse complement strand
GGCTCCACCGAAAGACGATCGCCGCGCAAGTAGATGGTGCGGTCGGTGTAGCTGATATCGAGCGACGCTTCGCGAAGCGAACTGGCGCTGTCATGGGCGAAGAGGGAGTACTCGCTCCATCCGCTCTCACCGCAGACCACAACGAAGTGCCAGTTATCGACACCGGGATGCTGCGAAACCAACTTCTGCGCTGATTTGATCTGTGCGGCGCAGGCCTGCTTCCCGGCGGCGTCGAGATGTGCCGTTTCGCCACCAAGGCAGAAACGATTTTCGGCGGAGACGAACTGAGACGTGGCAAGTGCAAGCGTGAGAACCGTGGCAGAAAGAAATGGCTTCATGATCAAGCTCCAATTCCCTGTAAAAGGGCCCGCTCGTAGTAGCGAGTTCCTTCAAAGTACTCTCAAGTGGTAAGTATTTATCCTTTTATTTACTCAATTTGGATATATTTATTCCACTTTGCGCAATTTTTTGCATGATTATTTCACAAAGAACTGCTCGTCATTTCTCAAGATTCATCCATAACTACCTTTATTGCAGTCACTTATCAGCGAGTACCGTATCTTGAGAGAGGCCGACGGTCTGTCGCTGGATGGGACATCGTAAGATGGCTCTGTCTCCGGAGGTCGCCTTGTCTCGTCCCAACCCGTCCGCTTCACCGACGCTCCCCGCCAAAAATCTGCGGACGCACCTCTGGCTTCTGGCAGCAATCGCTCTTTTTCTTCTGCAGACGCTTCCGTTCCTCTCGTATCGATGGGTGACGGACGAGAGCTGGTATGCGGCACCGGCCTACTCCCTGGTGCATGGCGAGGGGATGCGCGATCCGGCGCTGGGACCGAACGAGCTTGAGAACCACTTTGACGCGCGGCCACCGGGCACAGCCCTCGTGATCGCTGCCGGCTTCAAACTCTTCGGCACGGGACAGATTGCGGCGCGCGCCGGGTCCGTGCTCGCCGGTTTGCTGGTGGTCGTTCTGGTCTACCGGCTGTCGCTGGAGATGTTTGGCGTGACGGCAGCCCTCTGCGCGACCTTCGTCATGGCTACGGACAATCTGCTGGTCCTGACCTCGCGGGCGGCCAGGCCAGAGGCGCTCACGACGATGTGCATCTTTGCCGGTCTGCTGGCACTGCAAAAATATGCGAACTCGCGAAGGGTAGCGTATGCCCTTGCCTGCGGACTCGTGATGGCGGCGGGAACGATGTTTCACATTACGCTGCTCGGCTATCTCATCTCGTTCGGCTTACTCTTCCTCTTTCTCGATCAAAAACAGGGAGAGTTCAAATTTCGCGGCGTTTTGGGCTATTCGATAGGGTTTGTCATAGGTCTTATGCCGTTCGCCCTATGGATTTTCACAGCTCCACTGGGCGTGGAAGGCTTCCATGCAGAGTTCCTCAACAGGGCTATAAAAATACCACTATTGGAAAAGTTTTTGCATGAGGGGAAGAGATACTCCGACGTTCTTGGCCTCCATATGCTCTCAGGACATCTGGGCTCACTTCCGGTGCGGCTACCGATTCCCCTCTTTTTCCTCTTCGCTTCCTATCTGCTTTGGAGATATAAGCGGAGCTGGTTCTACCTGGAGCTGGTCCTTCTCGTCCCTTCCATCTTTTGGCTTATCTATACCGTGAACAAGTCCTCCCGCTACGTCGCGATCCTCGGGCCGCTCTTTGCCCTGGCGATTGGAGCGGCGATCCGTGCCACAGAGGGCCGCGCCCTCCTTTCAAGGTGGCTGACCTACGGCACCGTGACGATATGCCTGCTGCAAAGTGCCGCAAATTTCGTCCTGCTGCACAGCGCCAGCAAGGCGGACTATTCGGAGCTGGGTACGAAGCTTCGTGCCTTTGTGCCCGAAAATGCAACAGTTTTCGGGACAATCACCTTCTGGCTGGCCTTTCACGACCAGCCCTTTATCTCCTACGAAAGAACCACGCCGCTTATGGCCGCAGAGACGTACGGAGCGCGGTATTTCATTGTGGGCGACCGCATGATGACCCAGACCGGATCGGATGACTGGTTCTACCTCAAGCTGAATCAGGACATGGGAGCGCTTGAAGCCCGGAGCAAGCTGGTGGGAGAGATCGTCGATCCTTATTATGGGGATCTGAAGGTCTTTCACCTGGAAAGATAGGGAAAATCGCTATCAGGAAAGTGCCCCAAAAAGTGGAACTGCTTTTCCTTTAATTCCCAATCGAGGGTTGACCACTTCCTCCTGTCGTGTTTGGCATGCCATCTGCATACACACGGGTAGTGCACAGCTTGACTGCTGCCACCCGGGAGCCCCTAATGCGTCGTCGACTTATCCTTACCCTTCTTTTGCTGACTGTGTCTGTAGGAACAGCCAGAACAGTCGCGGCTTCACCCGACTGTTCGAAATGGGTAGCTGAGTATCGACAGAAGTTGGAGAACGACCAGCGTGTCCGTCGCGCGGTCGTGGCACAGCGGCGCGCTCGCGCTTACGCCAGGCGGAAGGTTGCGGGCTATGTGAAGCCGAAGCCCCGTGTCGTCACGGCATCCCATCCCCGTCCGCGCCATCCCCATCTGACGCCAGCGGAGATGATGAAGCGTTTTAATATCGTCTGCGGGGACCTTCCGAACGACGAGACGGCAACTGCTCTCCCGCCGCAACTACCGCCCGCATTTGCACTTGCGCGCCCCTTCACACCAGGCGTGGAGAACAATGTTCCGGTGGACACCCCTCCACCTACGATCGCGCCTCCGGTTTCGCCCGTCACTCCGGAAACACCTCTGACTCCGTCCTTTCCGACGGGGCCGGGAATCCCTCCGATCGGACCTCCGGTGATCCCGCCAACTCCGCCCGCAGTACCGGAGCCGAACACCTTGCTGATGGTCGCCAGTGGAGTTGCTGGACTCGCGCGTATGGCCTACCGCAGGCGCAGATAGCAAGGTTCGTCCCACGCAATTTCGTCAGCTAAAAGAAGATGGCACGTATTTGCCTATCGATTGAGCATTACTTTGCACGTTTTTTGCTTTGTTTTACTGCTTTTCTTTGGCAATAAAAGAACGTTCGACACGCCCACTTTGGAACATCAGTTGCTAGATGTTATATCGAGTTATCTCCAGTAAGTTTCTTCTCGCACGGCATGAGAGGTCACTGTTGCGGGATGCTCTGCAGGACAACTTCCCGCGATAGCGGTTATATGGAGTGCTCATGAAAGCATCATTCGTAGTTAAATTGTTCGTCGCTCTTGCCGTTCTGCTTGGTTCCTCTAGCTATGCCTCCGCTGACACCATCAACGGCGACATCTCTTTCACAGGCACCAGCAATTACAACTCTTCAACGGTTTCATTCATTGGGACACCGCACGTTGGTGAGGCCACGCAGACCGGTTCTTTTACCGTCTTCGATCCCTCTGCCACCGTTACCGCAACTAACTTCACCTACAACCCCTTCACACCCGGCACGATCTTTACTGTCGTTCAGGGTGGAAATACGCTCACGGTCAACTTCATCACGCTGACGGGCACGTCTACGGCCTTCAACTCCCTCACGCTGGATGGTATTGCGACTCTCACGCTTAACGGTGTGAGCACGGATGCTACCTTCCAGCTCAGCACGCAGGGCGGCGCCGAGAAGAACGTTACCTTCTCGGCATCAGCACTCGCACCGACGCCTGAACCCAGCACGCTCTTCCTTCTTGGCACTGGCCTGGTTGGATCCGCGGGCGCGTTCTTCCGTCGTCGCCGCACTGTCACTGCTTAGTTCTAAAAAGTAGTCGCCCGTTTGAGAGCCGAGTTTGGCGCTCTCAAACGGGCCTATTTTTTGCCTTGGATTAAGGAAAAGAGGCATTGAACTTCCCATTCCTGCGGAATGGATGTGCCCTCCTCTCAAGAACTACCTCCCAGATGCACTAAACCTCCCATGTCCCCCTCGACGTTCGGAACTCCACGCCGATGCCAGTTGCATCGGTCCTTTGCGTTGTCTTTGGACGGTATGTGGCTCAGAGCGCGGCGATGAGATCTTACCAAGCTATGATTGGGGTCTTGAGAGAGAGTCCGCATAAGCGGACGCTGCTGACAGATTGTTCGAGCAGATTCCTCCGCTACGCTACGGAATGCCAAAGGGTGTGCGGCAAGACGAGAAACGCTCGATGGAGTGGCGCAGGCAAGAGCGGTAAAGAGCGCTGATCTCGAGCGTTGCGCTTTGAATGTAAACCATGGGAAGCGCAACGCAAAAAGGAGTGGCCAGCTTCGTCGCTGGCCACTCCTTCACGTTGGGAGCAACCTATCCCAGGCGCTGTAGTTCCTGCGTGGCATCCTTCATCGTCTGCGTGTTGGGAGCGAGCGTGATCGCCTTGTTCAGATGGACCTGGGCATCCGGCTTTCTGTTGAGACGGCTGTACGTCATCCCCAGGTGGTAGTGAATGGA
>JAHFTZ010000257.1 GCA_023265355.1 Terriglobus sp. | reverse complement strand
GTCGCAGGCCTTCGCGCAGGAGCTCGCCCAGCGCACAGGTCTCCCGCTTTACTTCTGGGACGAGCGGCTGACCTCGCACGCCGCCCACGAGATCCTGAACACCTCCGGCTTCGGCACAACGGGCCGGAAGGCGGTCATCGATCAGGTGGCCGCGGTACTTATCCTGCAAGGCTTCCTCGACGCCCAGCGCGGACCGACGCTCCTCCCACCCCGAAACGTATAATCTTTTTTTCGGTTCAATTTCGTTGTAAATGCAAGGCGACTGATGCCCGAACACATTAAGAAGAAGCTCGAAGAGCAGATCAAACAACTTGAGTACGAACTGACCACCGAGCTCCCGGCGGAGATCAAGCGGGCGGTCGCCCTGGGCGATCTCTCCGAAAACGCCGAGTATCACTCCGCCAAGCAGCGCCAGGAGTTCGTCAACGCGCACCTTGGCCAGCTCAAAAAGCGCATGGCGGAGCTCTCCCTCGTCAATCTGGCGAATATCCCGCACGACCGCATCGGCTTCGGCTCCACCATCGCCGTCTTCGACACCACGAAGAACGAGGAGCTGACCTACAAGCTCGTCACCAGCGAAGAGTCGGACGTCACCCAGGGCCTCATCTCCACCACCTCGCCCATCGGCCGTTCGCTCGTAGGCAAGCAGGTCGGCGATACCGTCACCGTCGTCACGCCCAACGGAAAACGCGAGCTGGAAGTCCTGAAACTTACCACCATTCACGACGCAGCGGAGTAAGCTCCGGTAAACTAAAAAGCGAATCATGACCTGGACAAGCGCATTCGGCAAGGGCTCCGGCTTCCTCCTCTGGAAGATCGTGCGGGGTCTCGCGCTCTCACGCATCTCGCCCAATACGCTTACGTTTATCGGCTTGATCATTAATATCGTCGCCGCCTTCCTTTTCGGCTACGCGCGCGGAGCCAACGCCAACCGCATGTTCGTCTACGCCGGGATCGTCATCATCGGCGCAGGCATCTTCGACATGGTGGACGGCCGCGTAGCACGCGCAACGAACCAGGTCTCGGTCTTCGGCGCCTTCTTCGACTCCGTCATGGATCGCTACTCCGATGTCGCCATCTTCTTCGGCCTTCTGGTCTACTACGCCCGCGGAAACCGATTCCAGTACGTCGTCCTTGTGGCGTTCGTGATGACGACATCGGTGATGGTCAGCTACACGCGCGCCCGCGCCGAAGCCCTGATCGGCTCCTGCAAGGTCGGATTCATGGAGCGCCCGGAGCGCATCGTCCTCGTCATCATCGGAGCGCTCTTCAACACCTGGGGTGTCATGGCTCCCGCGCTCTGGGTTCTCGCCGTCCTGAGCACGATGACGGTGATCCACCGCATCCGCTACACCTACGTTGAAACCGAGCGGCGCAAGCTGCAGCCCGTCCGCTAGGCCTCCCTCAACTCACCGCTCCCAGACCTCCAAAGCAGGATCCGATATCCGGGATCCGTCCGTGATCTTTGCATACCGGTAGTTTTTCGCTTTGAACGCCTCATTGAGATACGTCCCCTTCGACGACGCGGTACGGAAGGCCAGCCACTCTTCGACGGGAACATCAAAGTAGCGATAGCGCCCCCGACCTCCCCGAAAGTCGATCTCCAGGGTTTCGAGACCGGGCTCGTAACGCATGGCGCGAATGACGCTCGAAGGCATATTCCACCTTGGATGCTTGATGTCGGCAAGGTGGCAATCCCTTCACTTCGCTGCGGGATGACAAACCCACATTTTTGTCATCCCGCAGCGAAGCGTAGGGATCTGCTGTTAGCCCTGAACATATCCCCAAGAAAACCCAGAACCGGGCGCGCCATATCCCGCTTCTGGAACATGGGTAATGCGCGAAGCGCATCCGAGCCGACCGTGCGCTCACCACGTCCTTCACCCCACATTTAAAAAGTGTTTCTGAACACGTTCATTTTTCTCTTGCATAATCTCCCCCTGTCGCACTATGTTTTGAACATGTTCATATTTCTCTAAAAGGAGAACTCCTCATGTACGTTACGGGCTGCTACTTCAGTTATCTGGCGATCAGCATTGTGGTGACCATCTGGGTTGCGCGCACACTGCACAAGAGCGGAAGAGTCTTTCTGCTGGACGCGTTCGGAGGGAACGCAGATCTGGCGGACAGCGTCAACAGACTCCTGGTCGTAGGCTTCTACCTGATGAACGTCGGCTACATCTCGTTGGCGCTCCAAACGACTTCTGCTCTCAACAGCCTCAGGGAGGTCATCGAACTGGAGAGTCACAAAATCGGTGCGGTACTTTTGCTGCTGGGGGCCGTCCATTTCCTAAACATCTTAATTCTGGCCAAGATGCGGCGACGGACGATGCTGCAGCATGGCGTGGTGGCTTAACGATGGCGAAGTTGAAGAACTCCGAGTCTCCGAAGAAGAGCGAGGAGACGCGGGAGCGGATTCTCGAAGCTGCGCTCGCGATCTTTCGCGAGCGCGGCTTTGAACGCGCCACCATGCGGGAGATCGCGGCCTCCGCCGGGGTCGCCGTAGGCGCTGCTTACTACTACTTCGAATCGAAGGAGGCCATCGTCATGGCCTTCTACGGCCGAGCGCAGGAGGCCATGCGCGTCGAGCTGGAGCGCAGACTCGACGTCTGCCGCAGCCTGGAGGAACGTCTGCGGACGATCATCGGCTACAAGCTGGAGTACTTCGCTCCCAACCGGAAGCTTCTCGGAGCGTTGACGGCGCACACCGACCCGGAGCATCCTCTCTCGCCCTTCAGCGCGGAGACCGCCGCGATCCGCGAACAGGACATCGCCTTCTTCGAACGCGCAGTCACAGAAAGCAAGGTGAAGCTGCCCGCAAGTGTGGCTCCTTACCTTCCGAGACTGCTCTGGATGTATCAGATGGGGCTGATTCTCTTCTGGGTCTACGACCGGTCTCCGAAGCAGCAGAGGACGTCGCTGCTCTTCGAAAAAACCCTCAAGATGCTTCTGCTCACGCTGAAGCTGGCGGGTCTGCCCTTCCTCCGGCCGATGCACCGGCTGGCGGGAGAGCTGTTGGAGGTCGTCTATGACGACGCGAAAGGAAAGGCCTGAGCCATGCGTATCGTGATTCCAGGAGGTCGTGGACAAGTGGGCACCGTGCTGGCACGGCACTTCCATGCGCAGGGCCATGAGGTCATCGTGCTCAGCCGCAGGCGATACGCGGCACCATGGAAGGTGGTCCTCTGGGACGGAGAGACGCTCGGCCCCTGGACGAGTGCGCTGGAAGGATGCGACGTCTGCATCAACCTGACCGGACGAAGCGTGGACTGCCGCTATACGCGCAGGAACCGCAGTGCGATCCGTGACTCCCGCATTCTGCCGACGCGCTTATTGCAGGAGGCGATGGAGCTTCTCGCAAACCCTCCACGCGTCTGGCTGAACGCGAGTACGGCGACGATCTATCGCCACGCGCTCGACAGCCCCATGGACGAGTGGACCGGAGAACTCGGCGGCAACGAGCCAGGCGCTCCCGAGACGTGGAACTTCTCCGTCCATGTGGCGAAGGACTGGGAGGCGGAGTTCTTTCGCACACCACTGCCCGCAACGCGAAAGGTCGCCCTGCGCAGCGCCATCACCTTCAACGCCGATCCCGGCAGCGTCTTCGACGTGCTCTCGCGTCTGGTGAAGTTCGGACTCGGCGGAGCGCAGGGCTCGGGCAGGCAGTTTGTCTCGTGGATTCACGAAGCTGATTTTGTCCGTGCTGTCGAGTGGCTGATCGCGAAGGAGAGCTTCCATGGCGTAGTGAACCTCGCGTCGCCAAACCCACTGCGCAATCGCGAGTTCATGCGTGCGCTGCGACAGGCATGGGGCGTTCGGTTCGGCCTGCCCGCACCGGCGTGGGCCATTGAAGCAGCAAGCCTCTTCATGAGGACGGAGTCTGAGCTGGTGCTCAAGAGCCGCCGCGTGGTTCCAGGCCTCTTAGCGGAGAGTGGATTTGAGTTCTTGTTTCCAGAGTGGCCAGACGCAGCGCGGGATCTGGTGAAGCGGTCTGGTGTGCTGGCTGCGCTGCGGGAGGAAAGCCCTTTGTCATCCGGTAACGCAGTGAAGGGATCTACTGTTTAGCTTTCAAAAAAACTCAAGGCGAAACCATAACCGGGTGACTTGATTTCCCCCGGGGAATAAACTGTTCTGCATGTCCCTGCATAACGCCGCATCGCTCAATCCGAAGTTTGCCATTCTGGATCACGTCCGTTTTGAGGACACGCACGAGGGCCTCACGCGCATCGTGGTGAAGACGCCCAAGGCGGAAGCCACGCTCTACACCTACGGCGCGCACCTCACGCAGTGGAACCCCGTCGGGCAGCATCCCGGCATCTATCTTTCGCCCAAATCTCCGCAGGAGCCGGGCAAGGCGATTCGCGGCGGCATCCCTGTTCTGTTTCCATGGTTCGGACCGCG
>JAHFTZ010000256.1:3889-4405 GCA_023265355.1 Terriglobus sp. | reverse complement strand
CGATTCCGCCGGTGAGAGAAGATGCGCTCCCGTGGTTTCGTATTCTCGACACGTTTCAACCTTCTCCGCTCGATGTTCTGGAGACTCCTAGTGAGCCGGTTCTCGACTGCACCTACCTGTTACAGCCAAGGTCGATCGTCGGGCTTGGTTGCCTGCCAAAGTAGGGGTTGAGTTTTCCTCGTTCACAGTCGGTAGGATAGAGACGAATATGGCTGACGTAAAACCGATCGACCCGCAGATACTTCTTCACATTGCACAGGCGCTGAATCTTCCTTTGCCGAGCGTTCGATCCGTTGTAGCGCTTCTGGAGGAGGGCTCTACGGTTCCCTTCATCGCACGCTATCGCAAGGAAGCTACGGGGAATCTCGACGAAGTGCAGATCCGCGACACGGAAGAGAAGCTCTCCTACTTCCGAGAGCTTCTCTCACGGCGCGAGACGATCCTCGCTTCGGTCGCGGAGCAGGGCAAACTTACCGATGAGCTCAAGGCGCGCATCATGGCGACGCTGGATCGCAG
>JAHFTZ010000256.1:0-3879 GCA_023265355.1 Terriglobus sp. | reverse complement strand
GCTCTTTATCTCTGGGCACAGGAGTCGGGCGCGCTCGACCTCGTCGAGCTGGCACAGTCTCTCGTCGATCCGGAGAAAGAGATAGCGACGATTGAGGACGCCCTGGAAGGCGCGCGCCACATCGTAGCCGAAATGATCAGTGAAGATGCTGAGATTCGCAAGGCTGCGCGCCATCTGATGTTCGAAGAAGGCATGATTGTCAGCCACAAGAGCTTCGACGCGAAGGACGAGCAGGAAAAATTCAAGATGTACTACGAGTATCGCGAGCCGGTGAAGACGATTCCGTCGCATCGCATGCTTGCGGTACGACGTGGCGAAGGCGAAAACGTTCTCTATTGGCTGATCGAACTGGAAGAGCCACGCATTCTTGGGCTGCTTCGTTCGCATGTTCTGCGAGCTACGGGAGACTGGACCTCTCATCTGAACCTGGCCGTTGACGACTGCTGGAAGCGGCTTCTCAACTCGTCCATCCAGGGAGAACTTCGGCTGGAGTTGAAGCGACGCTCGGACACCGACGCGATTCAGGTCTTTCGCGAAAACCTGCAGCATCTTCTCCTGGCTCCGCCTGCCGGCCCGATCAGTGTCCTTGGGATCGATCCCGGTTTACGCACCGGATGCAAAATCGCCATCGTGGATGAGACAGGAAAGTTTCTGGCGCACGATGTGATCTATCCGCACACAGGCCGAACCATCGAGGCCACACAGAAGCTCGACGCCGTGATGAAGCAGCATAACGTACGCGCCATCGCGATTGGCAACGGTACGGCGTCGCGCGAGACGGATGCGTTCGTCCGCGATTTTCTGTTGGAGAAGAAGCTGGAGAACGTCTTTCGCGTTACTGTGTCTGAGTCGGGAGCCAGCATCTACTCCGCCTCGGAGATCGCGCGCCAGGAGTTCCCCGACCTGGACCTGACCGTTCGCGGCGCCATCTCGATTGCGCGACGCCTGCAGGATCCCCTATCGGAGTTAGTCAAGGTAGATCCCAAATCGATTGGCGTAGGCCAGTATCAACACGACGTCGATCAGCGCCAGCTTCAGCAGTCGCTGGAGACCGTGATCGAGAGTTGCGTGAATCGCGTCGGCGTTGATCTGAACACGGCCTCGTGGACGCTGTTGCGCTACGTGGCAGGAATCAGTGAACGCATCGCTTTAAATATTGTCAGTTTCCGCGATACGAATGGGCGGTTCCGCTCCCGCAGCCAACTACACGAGGTGACAGGCATCGGTCCAAAGACCTTTGAACAGGCCGCGGGGTTCCTGCGTATCCGCGATGGCGAGCAACCGCTCGACAGCACTGCGGTACATCCGGAGTCCTACGCTCTTGTGGAAGAGATTGCCCAGTCCATCGGCACGCCCGTCTCGGAGCTCATTCTCAATCCTCACCTCCTCAGCAAGGTGAAGAAGAGCGAGATCAAGGCTGGCACGTTCACGCTCAACGACATCCTGGACGAACTACATAAGCCAGGCCGCGATCCCCGCGACAAGTTTGTCGCTCCCTCCTTCAGCGAGACCGTCCGGGATATCGCCGACGTTCAGCCAGGCATGGTGCTCGAAGGCGTTGTCACCAACGTGACCAAGTTCGGCGCCTTTATCGATGTGGGCGTCCATCAGGATGGACTGGTCCACGTCTCCGAGATTTCGAACCGGTTTATTAAGGATCCCAGCGAGGTTCTGAAGGCAGGACAGATTGTCAAGGCGAAGGTTCTCTCGGCGGACTCCAAGACGAAGCGCATCTCGCTTTCGATCAAGGCTCTTCAGGAGCCTGCTGGCCGTAAGTCCTCGCCTCCAACCCAGCCGAAGACGCCAACATCGATCGAAGATAAATTACTGGCACTTTCTACTAAATGGAGGACGGGATGACGGTCTTCCACGGACACTGCGGTGCACACAACGTTGCCGGGATACAGAAGCAAGCGCTTGGGCTTTACAAACCACCGTCTTCCGAAGAACTTAGAAGCTTAGCGAAAAAAGGCAGCCTCTTTGGCTTACTCTTTCGCACAACAACCGCAGGCGCTGGAGCGGGTGAGTCGCTTTTGGCATCTTTCGGCGGTGACTTGCTCGTGGGCTGCACCAGAGCACTGACCATTTCGAACCCCATGTAAAAGTATGGCATCTTTATCCTACGTTCAGCTCATAAGTGGATCTACGAGTCAAAACACGCAAACAAAGGTCTTATTCCCAACCCTGCGGGGAAGCCAGAAGTAAGCCGCAGCTCATACGCAGGACCTCATCGAATCTCGTCAATTCCCTCGAATGACACACACAGGCACTGCCCCAATATTGCGTGGCAGCGTTGGGAATAAATTCCGCGCCCTCGTGTCTTGTCATAAAGACAAGGAGATCTACGAGGTCAGCCTCGTGGATCTCTTTGAACCGGGGGGAGAGCGATGGACGAAGAGGATACATGACGGGAACCGACATGCTCACAGCGTGTGCATGATCCACCCTGCCTAGCACGAGATCAGGCAAGGGCACAACTCAATAGAACTATCGACGATAGGCATATCCGTAACTAGCAAAAAGATCCTAAGCCAGTTACGGCATTCCCTATCTGGCTTAACGAAGCTTTCTCAGATATGTGACCGGCAACAATATTCTGCGCGCTGCCCAGTACTCGCGAGGACCTCGCGGGGAATGACGATTGGGTGGAAGGTACTCCGCTTTACCAACTGAAGCGGATTAACGCTGGTTTCATCATTGAAACTGGCCCGGATGAGATTGACCCTCTGCGGTCAGGCTTCATAGGAATGGGAAAATGGCTCCACAGCAAAACGCGGCGGTAGAAACTGAGTCTCCAGGGATTCAATACATCGATGGGCTATTCAGCTACGCGATGATGTTGACCCGAAATCGTGTTGAGGCCGAAGATCTGGTGCAGGAAACTTATCTTCGCGCAATCCAGGCCATCGAACGGCTTCGGGACAACAGCAATTTGAAAAGCTGGCTCTTTACGATCCTTCGTAATGTCTGGCTCAATCAGCTTCGAAAGCGAAGGGTCGCACCGCAATTCGTCGACGCAGATGGCGATCGCGACATTATTGAGGAATTGCCGGGCAAATCGCAAGACTCCTACTCGATTCTTGCAGAGAACGAGGAAGCTGAGCGGGTCCGTTCAGCGATCCTTCTTCTACCGCCCGATTTCAAAGAAATCATTCTTCTTCGTGAGTTTGAAGAGCTATCTTATCAAGAGATTGCCAAGGTTCTAGGATGTCCCGCAGGTACAGTGATGTCGCGTTTGGGAAGAGCGCGCGGAAAACTTCGACTTCTACTGTCCACGCCACCTGCCAAGGGACCAAACTCCCAGGAGAGAAGCACGACATGATTGACTGCATTGGATTCGACACTACGATTCAGCTCCTGGTGGATGGAGAACTGACTGGTGAGGAACTCGAACGAGCGCGCGCACATCTGGCCACCTGCGAAGCCTGCGCGAAAAAGTTTGCAGAAGAAGAGAAACTGTCGAAACTGGTCCGGAGCAGCTATATCCCGGAGACCGCGTCCGCTCCGTTGCGTGATCGTGTTCTGCAGAAAACACGCCCGGCGTGGGCCGCTGCATCGCAGGAAGGCGCCGGAGCCCCTGTGGCTGCTCCGATTTCTCTCGTTCGTCCTCGTTTAATTTCCATCGCACGGCCGCGTCAAAAGCTTGTGTTTCTCGCAGCCTCGATCCTGATCGGCTTCCTTCTTTTCCCCCTCGTGCGGAACCGAATGCGCGCCAATAGTTTCATCGATGTGGCCATCTCCCAGGACCAGAACCTCTCCGCCCATCTCATGCCTCTGGACGTGCAATCGGACTCGCCGAAAGAGGTGTCCACGTGGTTTGCAAACAGGGTGGCCTTTCCATTTCGCCTACCCAGTGCGGGCATCGCGTCCGACGAGCAT
>JAHFTZ010000255.1 GCA_023265355.1 Terriglobus sp. | reverse complement strand
CTTTCAGGCGCACGGCCAGTTCGCCGACCGAAAGGCCGACATCGTTGCCTATCTGCGCATGCTCGCCGAGCAGCATCCCGTTGGTGATGTGCTTCTCATATCACCGCGAGGGGGTGAAAGCGCTTCCTACAGGCTGAACGGCCAGTTGCGCGTGGTTGCCGACCTCCAGGGTACTGCGTGGCGATTGAACAAGGATCGCGTCGCTTCACGTGGTGACGAGAAGCTGGGCCTTTTGCCGGAACAACAGGCAGCGGCAGAGGCCTTGGCAGTGTCCGGAGACAATCCGGTCGCTCCCTCGGACACGCATTACCGCGAGATCAGAAGAAAACCACTGCTGATGATTCACAGCCTCGATCCGCACGGGGATGCCCGAGTCAGAGGTCCGATCGCCGCGTTCGGCGTCAGCTTCCCCCCCGGCCACTATGACTCCGAAATCGAAGTCGTTGCGAACCGGGTCTGGCTGGAAAGAATGCAAGGTGCTCCGGACGACCCCGATGATGAGGAGGACTACGATGCCTGATTCCTCGCCATGGGATGACATCGCCGTTCCGGGCTTCGACTTCAATGTCCGCCAAGTTGCGGGAGAGACAGCCGTACCCTGCTTCTGGGGGCGTGATGTCGGTGGTGCCTGCCTGTTCATCGTGGAACTCGAGGGCGACCACGCAGCCCAGTACCGGAAAAATGCGGTCACAGTGAACGGCATCGACATCGACCTTCGTGCCGGAGATCGGGGGCAGCAGCGTCTGGTCCTCGCTCTTGAAAGACAGGTTGATCGCGATCTCTTCGAGGGACTCTGCCGCACACTTGCATCCTCGCTTGAACATGCCGCCGATTCAGCCAGTTCGCTCGCAGTTTCTATGGCGCATATCCGCCGGTGGAAGACCTTTCTGTCAGGACGCAGCCAACATCTGTCGGCCGACGAAGTCCGCGGCCTCTACGCTGAGATCATCTTTCTGCTGGAACTGATCAATTGGCAGACATCGAGCACTGCCGCTGTTGATGCTTGGCTAGGCCCGGAAAGATCACATCAGGACTTCATCTTCGGCAATACGGCCGTCGAGATCAAATCGCTCTCGGGCACGGAGCGGACCACCGTTCGCATCTCATCAGAAGACCAGCTTGAATCGCTGAACGATGCACTGTTTCTGCGCATATACCGGCTGAGCAGTCTGGCCGATGTGGCAGGTGCCCGTTCGCTCAACGAGATCGTCACCGCAGTCCATGCGCGACTCGGTGAGGCTGATGCCGTCGAGGCCTTTGACCGGAAGCTGGTCGCGTACGGTTACGCGCCGCTCCCTGACTACGATCAGCCGCATTTTGTCGTCAGCGACGTGCGCAGCTACCGTGTCAGTAACGGATTTCCGCGTCTCATGCGGTCGCAACTGCCGACGGGGATTGCGAGTGTGGCCTACGACATCAGGCTCGAGATGATCGCCCCCTATGAGTGCGACGGCGCAGCCATCTTCGGGGAGGACTGATGGAGCAGACGAGTGAAGAATTCTTCCACGACTTCAGGCAGGAACTGCTGGCGGGAGCCGAAGCCGATGGAAACTTTCAGCTTTCCGAATTCATGGAGACTGTCGCGAACGAGCTTGTCGAAACAGGCTTCACGGAAGGTTTTGAACTCTGTGATTACCGTCCGCCGCAAGGCGGAATGCGCGTTGATGGTTTTTGGTTCAACGACGAGGGAGTTCTGGACCTGTTCATCGCAGATTTCGATTCTCGCGATGCATTGGCATCCTTGAGCAAGACTGAAGTGGGGGCAGTTTTCAAGCGCCTTACCAATTTCTTCGAGGCAAGCGTCAACAAAGGATTGGCTGACAAGTTGGAAGTCACATCCCCAGGGTACGGTCTTGCCAGACAGATTTCCGATCGCAAGGACACAATACGCCATCTCAACCTGATTCTCTTCTCAGAGCGCGCACTCAGCGAGAAAATCCAGGAGCTTCCTGATATGGAAGTGGCGGGAGTTTCGGCGACTCGCCACATCTGGGACATCTCGCGGCTGCAGCGCCAGCGTAGTTCTCGCAGCCACAAAGAGCCTCTCGACCTTGATTTCGCGCAGATGTTCGGTAAAGGCATCGCCTGTCTTCCTGCACACCTGGGGACTGATGCCTATCAGTCCTATCTCATGGTCATGCCAGCCGAAATACTTGCGACCCTGTACGAGAAGTTTGGATCACGTCTGCTCGAACAGAATGTGCGGACATTTCTTCAGGCACGAGGCAATGTCAACCAGGGGATAAGAACAACGATCCTGAACGAGCCAGGGATGTTCTTTGCCTACAACAACGGTATCACGGCCACCGCACAGTGCGTCGAGATTGGGACGACGGATACCGGCCTGGCCATCACCAGGATTGTCGATCTCCAGATAGTCAACGGCGGGCAGACTACCGCGTCGCTTTTCCATACACGAAAGCGAGACAAGGCGGATATTTCGCAGGTTTTTGTTCAGCTGAAACTGTCTGTCATCGACAGCCAGCAGAGCGAGACGGTCGTGCCAAAGATATCGGAGTATGCAAACACCCAGAATCGTGTGAATGCCGCCGACTTCTTCTCGAACCATCCATTCCATGTGCGGATGGAAGGGTTCTCCCGGCGCCTTTGGGCTCCGGCACAGAAGGGGTCCCAACGCGAAACGCGGTGGTTCTATGAGCGCGCACGAGGCCAGTATGTTGATGCACAGTCGAAGCTCACACCTGCTGAACAGCGCCGCTTCAAGGCTGAACACCCCAAGCCGCAGATGTTCACGAAAACGGACCTTGCGAAGTTCGAGAATGTCTGGGATGACCATCCCAGGTGGGTGAATCTCGGTTCACAAAAGAACTTTGCGCGGTACGCCGCGCGAATCGGCAACGAATGGGAGAAATCCTCCGATGCGTTCAACGAGTTCTACTTCAAGAGAGCCGTGGCCCGCGGACTTGTCTTCCGTGCTACGGAACGTATTGTTTCTGCACAGCCTTGGTACAACGGCGGATACCGCGCCAACATCGTGGCCTACTCGCTGGCGGTACTTGGCAGCATAACGAAGAGCAGGAAAGAGAGTATCAACTTTCTGGGAATCTGGAATGCACAAAAAGTCGATACTGTGCTCGAAGGCGCCATCGCACTTGTGTCTGGGGTGGTGAACGATGACATTATCAATCCGCCACATGGTATTTCGAACATCTCTGAGTGGTGCAAGAGAGAGGCATGCTGGACGCGAATTCAGGCCCGCTCCGGAGAGGTTGAAAAGCTTCTCCCACCTGAGTTCTATGATCGGCTTCTGACGCTTGATGATCAGGGGGTCGAAATCAGATCCGCTAGGCAAGTCCAAAAGGTCGACGATGGTATCGAAGCTCAGCGGCAAGTCCTGACTGTCCCAGCAAGTGAGTGGGCTCGAATCCATCAGGCACTTCTCAAAAAGAACCTCCTAACCCCCAAAGAGGAGGGAGTTCTCAAAATAGCCATGCAGATTCCTGCAAAGCTTCCAACCGAGAAGCAATGTGTAGTGCTGCTTGTCGTTCTTGAACGAGGAAGAGCGGAGGGAATACGTATTGGAGGAACAGACAATAGTCATTCAGAATAATTTCTTGATCTACGAGCGCTAACCAACTGATACCAGCCCTTAAACCTCAGATGGATCGTCCGGCGGCAAGGAGGCGTGAGTACGCGTTCGCCGAGATGAGAAGCTGCCATTCAACTCGGTTTTCGGCTGAGCGGCAGGTAACCGAAGCAATGCTGACCCCAGCCACCTGACCAGCGACGGTCGGCTCTGGCCGAGAAGCCGGAATAGCCCTTCCGGCAGGTTACGAAGTACAGCGGTCGTTCTGAAGGCGGCTTTGTGTAAACGGTGTGCGGCAGCACTTGGCCGGGAACAGCCACTTTCAACATTGGACGTTGGGTGTTCCACGAGTCCGTAGTCTCGGTTCCACAGTATGGGATACGGGCCATGGCGGCATAAGGCCGGCTTGCGCCGGTCTTATTGCTGGAGATAAGTCCCGTCAGGTCCGGGCCGGCATCAGGCAGAACAGGTCGTCCTAGGCCTCCTCGCCGGAGGCGTCGATTAGTTGATGGCGTTGCCCACCACGGGCAGGTAATTGGCGTCGGGCTTGGCGGCGATCAGTTCCCACCGTGTCCTCGAAATGGGCGATGTTGGCGAAGTACGGCGAGCCGCCGAGCTTGCCGGCCAGCCAGGGGTGCTTGAGGGCTGCGGTCGTGATCGGGCGGGTTACCGCAAGCAGGATGAGCACCACCCCGGCACCCCCTTGAGCTGTCGGTTCATTTGCCCGGGCCGGCTCGAAA
The DNA here is from genome assembly GCA_023265355.1 of Terriglobus sp. GTDB lineage: Bacteria > Acidobacteriota > Terriglobia > Terriglobales > Acidobacteriaceae > Terriglobus. The sequence goes on along the minus strand of JAHFTZ010000255.1, from coordinate 128 downwards.
CGCCTTTTCGATGGTAACGTGGCGTCTCCGATTTCTGGAGGGGAAGAGGCCTATGCATGATCTGCGCGCGCTCGTGGTGGATGACTCGAAAGTCGGACGTCTGACCATGTTGAAGAAGCTGGAGGCGA
>JAHFTZ010000254.1 GCA_023265355.1 Terriglobus sp. | reverse complement strand
ATCGATGTGGGTGACCACGTTGTTGTGATCAACGCGGAGAAGATCGTTCTGACGGGTCTCAAGAGCCAGCAGAAGATGTATCGCCGCTACACGGGTTTCCCCGGCGGTCTGCGTGAGGAAGAGTTCTCCAAGCTGCTCGTTCGCAAGCCGGAGATGATTCTGGAGCAGGCGATCAAGGGCATGCTGCCCAAGACCAAGATGGGCCGCCAGATGGCGACGAAGCTAAAGGTTTATCGCGGCGACAAGCATCCGCATCTGGCTCAGCAGCCAGAACCGCTTGAAGTAACGGCATAAAGGGAGTTTCGAGGGATTATGGCAGATCTGGTTCAGTACTACGGCACGGGGCGTCGCAAGTCTGCGGTCGCTCGCGTATTTCTTCGTCCTGGTGGCGGAAACTTTACGGTCAACGGCAAGGCCTCTGAGGTCTACTTTGTGACGGAGCAGCAGCGCGCCTCCGCCAAGCGGACTCTGCAGACTGCCTCGGTCGAAGGCCAGTTTGACATCATCACAACAGTTAAGGGCGGCGGCGTTATGGCGCAGGCCGATGCTGTGAAGATGGGTATTGCCCGTGCTCTGCTCGAGTTCAACATCGAGCTCCGCAAGGTGCTTAAGGCTGACGGTCTTCTGACCCGCGACGCTCGCATCAAGGAGCGTAAGAAGTACGGTCAGAAGGGCGCACGTAAGCGCTTCCAGTTCTCGAAGCGATAAACTTCCTGCCGGGGCGTGGAGACTTCGGTCTTCGCGCTCCGGCTTTGTTCTACCAACCGGAGTCAAATTTCCCGAACCAGGGACCAATCCCGGCCACTGCCGAGGATGCTCTCAAGAAAGAGTTGAAGATATGGCAAGCATTACGATGAAGGAGTTGCTCGAAGCTGGCGTTCACTTCGGACATCAGACGAAGCGCTGGAATCCGAAGATGAAGGAATACATCTTTGGCGAGCGCAACGGCATTTACATCATTGACCTGCAGAAAACCCTGAAGATGTTCAAGGAAGCGTCGAAGTTTGTGACGGACCTTACCTCTTCCGGTAAGCTGATCCTCTTTGTCGGCACCAAGCGCCAGGCGCAGGATGCGATTGCAGAAGAAGCGAACCGCGCGGGCATGCCGTACATCAACTCCCGCTGGCTCGGTGGACTCCTGACCAACTGGGTCACGGTGCAGAAGTCGGTAAAGCGTCTCCAGGAGCTGGACGAGATGTCCACGGACGGACGTTACGAGCTTCTCACCAAGAAGGAAGTCATCAAGCTGGAGCGCGAGCGCAAGAGCCTGGCGACGAACCTCTCGGGTATCAAGGCGATGCGTCGACTTCCCGATGCGATCTTCGTCGTGGATTCGAACAACGAAGCGATTGCCGTAGCAGAAGCGCGCAAGCTCGGTATCCCCGTCGTTGCTGTTGTGGATACGAACTGCGATCCGACCGTGGTCGACTACGTCATTCCTGGTAACGATGATGCTCTGCGCGCGATCCGCCTCTTCACCACGAAGATTGCCGACTCCGCTGCAGAAGGCGTACAGATGATCTCCGACAAGGCATTCGCGCAGGAGACCTCTGACATCATGCCCGTGATGACGGAAGCACACTTCCTCGGTGAGGAAGCAGAAGCTGCTCCCGCTGCTACGCCCTTTGCCGAATCCACACCAGTAGCTGCTGACGAGGAAGAGACTGTTGACCTCGAAGCTGCTCTTGGCGGCGGTATTCGCAAGGCCCCTGCGAGCGAGACTGAAGCTGAGCCCGAAGTAGTTGCAGCCGAGGCAGGCGCATAACAGGCTGTTCACGATTCCTCATTGAGAGCGTGGCCGCCTTCTTCCAGATGGCACCACGCTCTTTTTGCGTCCATGCTGGCCGCACACACCAAAGATCTGAACCTAAGAAAAGGACATCATTATCATGGCAACCGAAACAGCGAAGATCGACGCGAAACTGGTGAAGGAACTGCGCGAGAAGAGCGGCGCTCCCATGGGCGACTGCCTGAAGGCGCTGCAGGAAGCACAGGGGGATATGGAGAACGCATTCGTCGTTCTGCGTAAGCGCGGTATGGCGTCGGCGGCGAAGAAGGCTTCGCGCACGACGAACGAGGGCGCGGTGGGTACATACATCCACGCAGGCGGCAAGATCGGCGTTCTTCTGGAGCTCAACTGCGAGAGCGACTTTGTTGCGCGCACGGAGGACTTCCAGGAGCTTCTTCGCGATATCTCGATGCACATCGCTGCGACCGATCCCCGCTATGTGGGTAAGGAAGAAGTGACCGAAGCCGATCTCGCTCGCGAGAAGGATGTCTTCCGCGCACAGGCTCTCGCTACCGGTAAGAAGCCTGAGTTCGTCGAGAAGATCGTCGAAGGCAAGATGAGCAAGTTCTACGAGGAAGTCTGCCTGCTGGAGCAGCCCTTCATCAAGGAGCAGGGCCAATCGGTAAAGCAGATCATCGCGACCAAGATCGCCAAGCTCGGCGAAAATATCTCGGTTCGTCGCTTTGCACGCTTCAAGGTGGGTGAGCCAGCGTTTACGGTTGCCCAGGCGAAGATTGTTGCGGAAGAGTCCCAGGCGTAAGTTTGTTCTGCATTACGAGAGCCCGGACTTCGGTCCGGGCTCTTCTGATTTAACGTTGATTCTAGAAGCGATCGCTGTAGGAAGACGAGAAGGATGCGCTGCGCGCATAACCCACACATCGCAAAGAACGCGATGTATGGGGCACCCGGCATGGGATGGATTTTTGTTGATCGCTTTCCTACTTCGTCATCCCTTAGCAAGCGAGATCTGTTGTTATCGCACGGAGCGCGATTGGATGTGCCTTCGGCACATAACAAAAGCAGATTCTCCGCTCGCGCTCCGCGTTCGGTCGAAATGACGGTGTTGGTATGGGGAGTGAGGTCTCCATCATCGTCGCGGAGCGGAGGGATCTGTTTTTTCTCACGACATCCGGTTTGTGCGCTCCTGCGTGCTCCATTCTTTGTCGTTCGTGACCAAGGCATCCCGAACATACAGGGTTTAACAAGGGCGACATCGTACGCCACCTGTGCTTTGGTGAGCGCAGGATTCTGAACGTGCATGCCAACGCAGCGTCAATTCGCTTTGCGAAGACAGGGGAGAAGCGGCTTCGCAAGGATTTTGTTCGTCTCGCCCGGGGCCATAAGCTGCCTGAAAGTGAGCCCGGAAGCAGGCCGACGTGCGATACTCAATTTTGAAATGTACAAAAGAGTCCTGTTAAAACTGTCGGGAGAAGCACTGGCTGCGGGCCGTGGTTTTGGCATTGACGCCGTTTTTGTTCACCGTATCGCGGAAGAGATTGCGGAGCTTCATGCCAGCGGATGTCAGGTTGGCATCGTTGTGGGCGGCGGCAACTTCTTTCGCGGCGTCGCTGAGCAGGCGATCCACATGGACCGCGTCGCGGCTGATCACATGGGTATGCTGTCGACTGTGATCAACGCCATCGCGTTGCAGGATGCGATTGAGAAGCAGGGCGTTCAGTGCCGTGTGCTCTCCGCCATTGCGATGCACCAGGTCGCGGAGCCTTACATCCGTCGGCGCGCACTCCGTCATCTGGAAAAGAACCGCATCGTGATCTTCGGCGCTGGTACCGGCAATCCTTATTTCTCCACGGACACCGCCGCTGCGCTGCGCGCCATGGAGATCAAGGCCGATGTGTTGTTGAAGGCGACTTCGGTGGACGGCATCTACACGGCCGATCCGAAGAAAGATCCGGACGCGACGAAGTTCGACCGGATTACCTACATGGATATTATTCAGCGCGGTCTGCGGGTCATGGATACGGCTGCGGTCTCGCTCTGTCACGACAACAACATGCCGATGCTGGTCTTTTCCATGCGGGAGCGCGGAAACATTCTGCGGGCTGTGCAGGGCGAAGAGATCGGTTCCCTGGTCATCTCGGACAAGGCTTAGCTGCAACGGGACTCAGAGATGGCAGAAGTACCCTTGAAGCCCGTGCGCAAGCCTCCTCTTCCGGGATTGACGGGAGTGAGGACCTTTCTGGCGCTGGGCATTATGTTGTTTCACTTCACGCCTCCACATATTGAGTGGATCAAACCGGTGATTGAGAGTGGATTTACCTACATCAGCTTTTTTCTCCTGATCTCCGGGTTCATCCTTTCCTATAACTACAGCGAACGTGCGGCCACGCTGAAGGTGCGCGAGTTTTATCTTGCGCGTATGGCGCGGCTTTATCCGGTGTATCTGCTCTCGTTGATCGTGTCGCTGCAGATGTATTCGCAGGAGTGGCATTACCAGACGCGGTGGCACTTCTGGGAAGGCACGATCCTGACGCCGCTGCTCTTGCAGGGATGGAACCCGATGCTGGCGACCTTCTGGAACACTGTGGCGTGGACGCTGTCGACCGAGGTCATGCTTTACCTCGCGTTCCCCTTTTTCAATCGCGCGAGCTGGTGGCCCAAGTCTCCTTCCAGACTTATCGCGCTCTTCCTTGGTTTCTGGCTGTT
>JAHFTZ010000253.1 GCA_023265355.1 Terriglobus sp. | reverse complement strand
ACGAGCATGGAAATATGCTCCGCACCTCGATCCATACAGCGTTTCCATGGGCTCGGTCGGTGGTCCTTTGCGCCTTCAACTACAATGCCGAGGCGCCTCGGTCGATGGATCCGGCAAGAAGCTCTGAAGGTTGGATTGCCCGTTACGCATGGAGTGGCGATGGGAAAAAGGCCACGGATTATCACAACGTCCTATTGGAGAAGCTGCGGGCCGTAGAGCGGACGATCCAGGACGCCACTCCCGGCGTGCAGACGCGGAGCTATGTGGACACCGGGCCGCTTGTGGAGCGGCACTTTGCGCAGCTTGCAGGCCTAGGATGGATCGGAAAGAACACCTGTGTGATGTCTCAGGAGCAGGGTTCATGGCTGCTTTTGGGCGTGATCGTAACTTCGCTAGAGGTGCAGGCTGGGGCTGTGCTGAATCCGGCGGCGGATCGCTGCGGAAGCTGCACGCGGTGCATCGACGCCTGTCCTACGGACGCCCTAATCGCTCCACGACAGATGGATGCCGGACGCTGCATCGCCTACCTCACGATTGAAAAGAAGGGAAGCATCCCTGAGGACATGCGTGCGCCGATGGGGCGGCAGATCTTTGGCTGCGATATATGCCAGGACGTCTGTCCGTGGAACCGAAAGGCCCCCATCGGGGGAGATACGGGAATGAATGCACGGGCTGAATTGATCAATCCCTCTCTCCATTGGATTGCGGAGATGGGAAATGCCGAGTTCCGTGCGCATTTTCGCGGTTCGCCCCTGGAGCGGACGGGACGGAAGCGGCTTCATCGCAACACCGCCATTGCAATGGGCAACAGCGGAGACACCGCTTTCCTTCCGAAGCTGGAGGAATGGGCTGCCGGGGAGGATGAGGTATTGGCGGAGACAGCAACCTGGGCGATCGCGGAGATTGGGCGGAAGTCCGGCGAGGGTCTGCTCTGCTAGCATCGTCACACACGCGTTTCAAAGCAAGTCTCAACCTCAGGATCGATACAAGTGTCAGCTCGGGACGAACGCGCGTGCGCCGTAATTACCTTATGCCCTCAATCTTGCCACCTCCCGACGATTCGAAAGATGTACCTCGCATCGATCCTGTGCCGCCCACAGTGGATGCCGCTGTAGCCGCCAGGGCTGTTGTGGCCGAAGCTCCGGGAGAGCGCGTGCCGTTTCCGGTGCCGCTCGAAGGTGGTTCCGGTGGTCAGTTTCTTGCGCTGTTGCGGTATTTGGGGCAGACGGACGTCCATACCTATGCGTTCTCGGTCGCGGCGAATGTGATCCTGTCCTTATTCCCATTCATCGTGCTTCTGTTGACGCTTTCTAGAAGAGTTTTCCACTCTGCTGCGATGGAGGGTGTGGCCGGGGAGATGATGCACTATTTCCTGCCGACCGGGCAGGACTTCGTGATGCGGAATATGCAGCTCCTCGCACATCCTCAGAAGGGCGTGCAGATCTTTTCAGTATTTATGCTTCTGTTCAGTTCGACCGGCGTCTTTCTTCCGCTGGAGGTCGCACTGAATAATGTGTGGCACGTAAAAAAGAATCGCAACTACCTGCAGAACCAGATCGTTTCGCTTGGGCTGGCGTTCTTAGTCGGCGCCCTGGCGATGGCTTCCATCGCGTTTACAGCAGGCCAGCAGACACTTCTGGCGCATCTCTTTTTTGGCCATACGCAGAACGCGACTTATCGCGTGGTCTCGCAGAACTTCATGCACCTGCTGGCGGTTTTGGCTGGAATTTTATTGTTCTTCCTGATCTATTGGATTCTGCCGAATCGTAAGATTCCCGCCATGGCCGTTCTGCCCACGGCTATCGTGGTTGGGCTTCTCTGGGAGGGCTGCAAGGAGCTCTACATTCACGCGCTCCCATGGCTCGATTTTCAACGGGTTTACGGCCCATTTTATATCTCAGTAGGCTTGATGATGTGGGCATTTCTGTCGGGGCTTCTGCTGTTGGCGGGAGCACATTTTTCGGCGACGCGGCACGGTTTGAAGATGGCTAAAGAAGAAGAGACAAAAGCCTGATGGGTCTGAAGAAGCAAAGGAATAGTCCGGTACGAGGCGCGACGGTATGGAGTCCACGCGTCCAGGCGGTCGGCTGGATGACCGCAGGGTTTCTCATGTGCCTGGCCCTGGGGCAGGTGCCAGGAATGGGCGGCGGCTGGGTGAGTTGGCTGGAGTGGCCGCTGCTTCTAGCGATCATGGTCGTGGGCATGCCCGTGCTGTATCGCCATGCCCGCGGCGAGATGCTGTGGCGTCTCAGAAACAAACTCACGCTGACCTATCTGTTGATTGGTCTTTCACCGGTCGTGCTCTTCTGTGCCCTGTTCGGTCTGGCCGCGTACGTTGCCGCAGGACAGTTTGCGATTCACCTGGTGACGGCGCGGATGGAAGGCAAGTTGGATCGCGTAGCGATGGAGAACACATCGACTACAGCCCACATCGCAAATCTGATCACCGGAAACAGTAAGCCTCCCACGGAAGCGGAAATTCCCGCAACGACGCCGGAAGAAGAGGCCGCTGCACTCCCGGTCCAGACCGCCGTCTTTTTGAACGGACGTGCTGTAGGCATGCACGGTGCGGTGGGGCACGCACGCACACCGCTCTGGTTGCCGCAGTGGTTTTTGCAGGGCAAGCAAGACGAAGCGCACGCGCTTGTTCTGGACGGCGACCACCTTTCGTTGGCCGCCATCGATCGGAGACGGCTGCCTGGAGGCCGCACGCTCATCGTGATTGCGAGCGTACCGGTTGACCGAGAGCTGATGGGTTCAGTTGCCGAAGACCTCGGATCGGCCAGCGTTATTCCGGGACTTTCCAATCGCGAAGCCGACGATAGCGAAAACACTCCCAAAGAGAAAGTCATCAAACGGGCCGCTGTAAAGAGTTCCATCATCGCCGGAGGCGACATGCCTCCCAAGGTGAACGCCGGAGACCTGACCGTCCGCTTCTTTTCGACTGTTCCTACGCTGCAGTGGGACGATGGGACGCCCACTGTCGTCCCGCTGAACGTTCAATCGCGGCCTTCGGTGCTCTACCGCCAGCTTTTTGGAGCTGCGCTGACTGGCCGAAGTACCAGCCTTCTGCGCTTCGTCTTTGTCGCAGTCTGCGTGTTCTTTGCCATCCTGGAGATCTTCGCGCTCTGGATGGCGCGCCGACTGAGCCGCACGGTCACGGAATCCGTCGAAGCCCTCTACGATGCCACGGTGCGCATCGACCAGGGAGACCTTCAGCACCGCATCGACGTACAGAGAAACGATCAGGTCGCGGATCTCTGTAGTTCGTTCAATCGCATGTCTGCATCGCTGGGTCGGCTGCTGGACGAGCAGAAGGAGAAAGAACGGCTGCAAAGCGAGCTTTCGATTGCCCAGGAGGTTCAGGCCAACCTCTTTCCGGTGGCCGAGCTGTGTGTGCCGGGGCTGGATCTCTACGGAGTCTGCCGGCCTGCGCGATCTGTCTCTGGCGACTACTATGACTTTCTGGTCTTTCACCGGGATACGGAGCATGCGAATGCACCCACGGGGGTCGGGATCGCTTTAGGCGACATCAGCGGAAAGGGAATCTCTGCCGCACTGCTGATGGCGAATCTGCACTCCGCCGTCCGCGCGTATCGCTTTGCCACGGAGGAGCTGGTCTACAGCAGCAGCACGCTCTCCAGTCTCAACGCCCCACGTGGAGAGGAGGCGATCACTGATGGAGGCGAGGTCTTCGAATCTCCAGGCCGCATCTTGGCGCTGCTGAACCGGCATCTTTATCGGAGCACACAGCCAGAGAAGTACGCGACCCTATTTCTTGCGCACTACAACGTGGAGACCTCCAAGCTAACGTGCTCCAATGCGGGCCACCTGCCGCCGATCGTTCTCTGTGCGGATGGAAACGTCCGTCGCCTGACCAAGGGTGGCACGGTAGTGGGCTTGATGGATGGAATGCACTATGACGAGGAGACTGTCACTCTCAGTCCGGGTGATCTTCTCATCGCATTCTCCGATGGCGTAACGGAGCCGGAGAACGACTTCGGCGAGTTCGGCGAAGAGCGCCTGATCGAAGTCGTGCACCAGATGCGCGACCAGCCTCTCGCGACGATTGCGGCGCAGGTGCTGGACGCGCTCGACGCCTGGATCGGCGCAGACGAGCAGCCTGATGACATCACCCTCGTTCTGGCGCGGGCGTAATTATTTCTGCTTGAATGCCTTGACCGCAATTGCGTTCGGCTGATTTCCGGTCGGAAGCATGGTGAAGAGGCCCGGGTTTCCGTCGCGATCCTGCGTGCGAAGAACAGCCGCGTCACCCGTGCCTGTATTGGCAGCCAGAAGAAGATGCTCGTCCGCAGAGAAGGCAAGCGCGTCCGGAGCTGGACCGGTATGGACACTCCCAATGCGCTTTCCGTCGTCAATCGAGTAAAGACTGACCGAATCGGCACCGAAGTTCGAAACCCAAAGGGTGGTGTTGTCCGCGCTGACGACTCCAAAGACCGGCTTTG
>JAHFTZ010000252.1:2359-4467 GCA_023265355.1 Terriglobus sp. | reverse complement strand
CGCAGGGGAAGAGAGTTGTCCTCCACGTGGACGGGCACGGTCTCGAGGTAGTCGAGCAACGTTGGGCCTTTGTACCAGGGCGTGTTGTCGAGATGGTTCACGACGTTGTCGCCTTCGAGCGCGGAGACCGGGATCATGGTGACGTTCTTGATGCCGAGCTTCTGGGTGAGCGCGAGGAAGTCGGCTTCGATCTCGCGGAAGCGCGCTTCGCTGTAGTCGACAAGATCCATTTTGTTGACGGCGGCGACGACGTGCGGGATCGCGAGGAGCGAGGCGATGAAGGTATGGCGGCGGCTCTGCGGAAGAAGACCCTTGCTGCCGTCGATCAGAACGATAGCAACGTCGGCGGTGCTGGCTCCCGTGGCCATGTTGCGCGTGTACTGCTCGTGGCCGGGGGTGTCCGCGATGATGAACTTGCGCTTCGAGGTCGCAAAGTAACGATAGGCGACGTCGATAGTGATGCCCTGCTCGCGCTCGGCGCGCAGGCCGTCGGTGAGCAGGGAAAGATCGATGCGCTTGCCACCGGCTTTATTGTCGCCAGCACGGTTGACCTTCGCGTTCTGCACAGCAATGAGCTGGTCTTCGTACACGGACTTCGTGTCGTGCAGAAGACGTCCGATGAGCGTGCTCTTGCCGTCGTCCACCGAGCCTGCCGTGGTGAAGCGCAGCAGATCGCGGTCAAGATGATCGTCGAGGAAGGTCTGGAAGTCGGGTGTTGCAGTGAGGGTTGCCATTTAGAAGTAGCCCTCGCGTTTCTTGAGTTCCATGCTGCCTTCTTCGTCGTGATCGATGGCGCGGTTTTCACGCTCGGAGCGGCGGAAGGTGACGAGTTCCTGGATGATCTCGGGGATGGTGGTGGCTCCAGAGAGGATCGCCCCAGTGCAGGGCGCGCAGCCGAGGGAGCGCATGCGGCTCAGGATTGGCTTCGGCGTCTCGCCGGGGAGCAGGCGCGTGGTCTCGTCTACGAGCGTGACCTGTTCGCCGCGCAGAACGGCCATGCGCTCCTTGGCGAAGTACATGGGAACAATGGGGATCTGCTCAGAGTAGAGGTAGAGCCAGATGTCGAGTTCCGTCCAGTTGGAGAGCGGGAAGACGCGAATGCTCTCGCCCTTGCGCAGGCGGGAGTTGTAGAGGCTCCAGAGTTCGGGGCGCTGATTCTTAGGGTCCCACTGGCCGAGTTCGTCACGGAAGGAGTAGACGCGCTCCTTGGCGCGGGACTTCTCTTCATCACGGCGTGCTCCGCCAAAGGCGGCGTCGAAGCCACCGGCTTCGAGGGCGTCGAGGAGGCTGCGTGTCTTGAGTGCGCCGCAGCAGTTCTGCGTGCCGAGCTTCCAGGGGCTGGCACCGCTGGCGATGGCCTCTTCGTTGCGGTGAACGATCAGGTCCGCGCCGATCTCCTTGGTGTAGGCATCGCGAAAGGCGATCATTTCAGGGAACTTGTAGCTGGTGTCCACGTGAAGTAGAGGGAAGGGGATCTTTCCGGGGAAGAAGGCCTTCTGCGCCAGGCGCAGCATGACGGAGCTGTCTTTGCCGATGGAGTAGAGCATCGCCGGTTTGGCGAACTCGGCTACGGCTTCGCGCAGGATATAGATGGACTCGGATTCGAGGACGCGGAGGTGGTCGAGCTTCTGCGGCGTAAGCAGGGCTTGAGTATTTTCCTCGGCGGATGCTTCTGGATGCACGACTGCAGTCATGGGCGGCTTTCTGGAGTTGTTTTGGGAGATGCGTCTCGCGTTGCCGAGACTTCGGTCAAGCGCGCTGCGAGTACGCTAGCGGCTCTTACAACAGAGACAGCGACAACAGGCGTTCTGGAGGGCGTTACGCATCAGTGATTTGATTCTACCAAGGCTGGGGTGGATTCAGCTGCGGCGTTCGGACAGGTTCAACAGGGGAACGGTCATGGCGGTGGTGATGAGGGCCATCAGGACGAAGAGGGTGAAAAGGGCGCCGCTGAGGATGCCTTCGCGGTAACCCAGGTTCAGAACGATGAGTTCGACCAGTCCACGCGTGTTCATGAGGATGCCGATCTTGGTGGCGGAAGACCAGGAGACGCCGCTGAGACGGGCGGATAGGCCGGCTCCTGCGATTTTTCCGGCGATGGCGAGGAA
>JAHFTZ010000252.1:0-2349 GCA_023265355.1 Terriglobus sp. | reverse complement strand
AATCACGGCCAACCAGGCGAGGCCGCTGGTCTGGAACATGCTCCGCTGCATGCGCAGGCCGGTCATGGCAAAGAAGATGGGAAGCGTCAGGGAGATGATGGGCTGGAGAGATTTTTGTAGGGTGTGAGGCATGGAAGCGCCCCGGATCGGTGTGCGTGGGACGCAGAGTCCGGCGAGAAAGGCTCCGAAGAAGGCGTGGATGCCGAAAGCGTCGGTGATTGAAGCACTCAGAAAGGCGAGCGGGACCAGTATAAGGAGCCAGATCCAGTTGGACGCGTTGCCGTAGCGGGCTGCCAGAAAAGCCAAGAATGGCCTCACGGCGAAGAGTATGAAGGCCACGAAGCCGAAGAGAGCGAGCAGATGGAGGACGCCGTCGGTGACGTTGTTCTGTGCTTCAAGGAGCGTGAGGATGAGGGCGAGCGCTGACCAGGCGAGAAGATCGTTCGCCGCCGCGGCGAGGAGTGCGTGTGCTGCCGTGGCGGCGTCGAGGGGGCGGCCCGCTTCTTCGCGGTCTTTCAAGATGCGTGCGAGCACCGGGAGAGCCGTGATGCTCATGGCGATGCCGACGAAGAGGGTGAAGCCGATTCGAGAGGCGTGGGGCATGCCGAAGTGGGGAAAGAGAACGGTTGCGAGCCCGATCCCCAGCAGAAATGGAAGGACGACGCTGCCCAGCGTGATGGCGAGTGTTGTGGCACGTTTCTCCTGGATCTTCGTGAGATCCAGCTCGGCACCGATGACGAAGAGGAAGAGGACCAGGCCGATGTTGCTGGCGACTTCCAACGGATGCATGGTTGCGGGAGCGAAGAGCCATGCTGATGGTCCGGGAAAGAAGTAGCCGAAGGCGAGCGGGCCAAGGAGGAGGCCGCCTGCGATTTCGCCGACGACGCGCGGCTGTCCGATGCGCTGGAAGAGCCAGCCGCAGCTCCAGGTGATGAGCAGCACGGCACCGAGTTGCAGAAGGAAGTGCGCAAGCATCATGGCAGGGGCTGCTGCTGCTCCCTGCGGCGCCTCTGGCGTTCGGTCAGGACGATACCAAGCTCTGTGATGAGCAGGATGAAGCCGATGGGACCGATGCGCGAGCCGAGGGTGCCTGCCCACATGAGTTTGGAGTCTGCCCGCCACTCGATGAAGCCGAAGATCAGACCGAGGAGAAGGAGTGCACTTCCTACCCAGCGGCGAAATCGGGAGGAGATCACGTTCTTATCGTGCCCCTGGGATCCGGCGATGACGCGGATGGGCTCGCGCCCGAGGCCGTTGTCGTCATAAATACTGCAGCGAAGTGCGGGCAGCGCTTCCACCTGTGCGGTGGCGTAGGCCTCTGCCTCGGGGAGGTTGGAGAAGATGACCGCAACGGGCGATTTGGGAAGATCGAGGGGTCGGAGGTTGGAGAAAAGGACGGCAAATTCGCCGGGAGACATGCGCTCATTCCAGCTCTGCGGGGTGGCTTTCGGGTCGAAGAGTGGAAGGATGCGCATGAAGGATCAGTTTAGCGGCTGCCCGTCTCCTTCGGCGGTGGTTGACGCGTAGAGCTTCAGCAGAGAGAATAGAGAGCAGTGGGCCTGTGGCGCAGCTGGGAGCGCGCTTCCATGGCATGGAAGAGGTCATCGGTTCGATCCCGATCAGGTCCACCAAACTCCTCAACAATTTAGACCGTGCGTACGCTCTGGAGCAGAGCAGTTGTGTCATGGTCTGTGTCATGGTCTGTGTCATACCCCCCCATTTCACTGCTTTTTGAGCGCACTTCCATTGCAGTGCGCTTTGCTTCCATGCGGACGTGAGAATACCGCTCAAGCATCCGGCGGCTGACGTGTCCGGCAATCGCCATGATGGTCGAATCCACCGCGCCGCTCTCGGCAAGCTGAGTGATTGCGCAGTGCCGGAGATCGTGAAAGCGGAATCCCGGCAATCCTGCCTTTTTCGTAAGCGACCGCCACGCCGTCCGCCAGCTGTTGATATGCTTCGTCGGATCGGTGGAACTGGCGTATGTGGACCAGGCCTACACCGGAGAAAACGCCGCCCAGGCCGCGGAACAACACGGCATACGACTCAGCGTCGTCAAGCATCCGATGGCCAAACGAGGCTTCGTGCTGCTACCCAAACGATGAGTCGTCCAACGAAGCTTCGCCTGGGCCGCACGCTTCTGAAGACTCGCAAGAGACTACGAACGGCTCGACACAAGCCTCAAAGGATTCCACTACACCGCATTCGCCTGCATCATGATCGCTCGCATGTGCAAAGCTCTCGCATGAAAGACGTAACAGCCTCTAGCCAACATTACCCGGATCGCCAGATTCCATATCGTTCGATGAAGGCAGGGTTGCGGATGGATCCCGGCAAGACAGACGTCGT
>JAHFTZ010000251.1 GCA_023265355.1 Terriglobus sp. | reverse complement strand
GCCGAAGCGACGACCGTGCACGGCGCCCTCGTGGCGGCATGCGTGATGGCCGGCCGGAACTACTCTGAAACCTGGCGCGACTCTTCCGTGAAATGTCTGTCCACGGTCGATCTGCGGCCGATAACGCATCTCCCTTTAGCCAATGGTGTTCTTCTGTCAGTGCATCGGGCTGCTTACGCAGCTTCGTCGCATCTGCCCTTCTGGGAGTTCGCACGCTGGGTCAAGAAGGACCTCCGGAAAGCGCAGACACTGGAGGGCGCCCGCGTGATGCTGGGAGGGGTTCGGGCTATCGTTGCCGACGAGCGCACGCCGGAACAACTCCAGGCCCTGCTCACCACAGATGCACCGCTCGATCTGATCGTCAATAACTATGGCAACTACACGGGACCGATGGAATTTCGAGGATTGAAGCTGAACTCCATCTCCTGCGCGGGACCTGTTACTTCAGAGGAAGTGCAGAATATCTCCGCGATTACTCTCAACGGCGTGCTGGACCTCACGCACGCAAGTAAGAATCCCTTTCCGAATTTCCTTGAGGAGACGCGCGACCTGCTTGTGGCGTTTTCACACGAAGTGAGAGAACCGGCCGCTGCGGGTTTGCGCGGGTAGTTAGCGGATCCGGAGGTTGAAGCCCAGTGCTTCGACCAGCCGACGCGTCGTCGGGCGCAGAACATCCGCGCCGCGTTCGATCAGATGATCGAGAGCTCGGACCGCACGCATCATCCGGTCGGCAAAGCGGTCTACAGAGACAGCGAAGCGAACATCCAAAGGAAGCCGGTTCGGCACCCTGGCTGGAGTGGAGGGCGCAACAGGCAGTACGCTGGAGTTCGGTACCAGGAACAGACCCTGATGCAGACCAACAGCTCCCCATCCCGAACCGCTCTGAGTGTGGCTCTGCGCCGCGCTGCCCACCAACGCGTCGATACGCCCCTCGTCTTCGAAGACCTGCTCGCCCAGCGCATCGTAGGTTCCGAAGCGAAGCGTCTGGGTCTGTCGCAGAACGCCCCCAGACGCGACAGTTCTCGCACGCTGCGCGCCTTTCTTGTGGCCCGCTCCCGCTATGCTGAGGATCTTCTGGCCGCTGGCGTACACCACGGCGTGACCCAGTACGTTCTTCTGGGCGCGGGACTCGATACCTTCAGCTACCGGAATCCGTACAGCGGCCTCCGCTGCTTCGAGGTCGATCATCCGGCCACGCAGCACTGGAAGCTCGGCCTGCTTGCCGAGGCTGACATTCCCGTTCCGCCTTCTACCACCCACGTTCCCGTCGATTTTGAACATCAGGACCTCAATTCACAACTCGTGCAAAAGGGCTTCAATCCTCACCAGCGAACCTTCTTCGCCTGGCTCGGTGTAGTTCCGTACCTCACGTTCTCCGCGTTTGCATCAACGCTCGACGTGATCGCTTCTCATCCATCCGGATCAGGCTTTGTCATGGACTACAGCCTGCCGCGTGCTTCACTGCCGTACCTGGAACAGCTTGCTCACGACTCACTTGCCGCTCGTGTGGCCGCGGCAGGCGAACCCTTCCAACTCTTCTTCGATCCGAAGCAGCTCCACGAGCTACTCCGTCTCAAATCCTTCACTCGCATCGAAGATCTCGATACGCACCACATCAATCAGCGTTACTTCAAAGATCGCGAGGACGGTTTAGCCATCCTCGGAACAGCAGCTCATCTGCTCTCCGCCTGGAAGACGGGAGAATAATAACGGTTAGTTCTTTTCTTCGGAAGAGCCAGAGCGGGTTGCGATCAAACAGGGGACGATCACCATGGCGAGGAATGCAAGTGCGACGAACACATCGTGCATGGTGAAGATCTCCTGGGGTCGGCCCGAAGTGCGGAGTTTGTGCAACGTCTCCAGAATCAACTTCTGTGCCAGATTGGGACATTCCACTTCTCTCCTTTCCCCTACCACCTTTGGGGGATAGATCCTTACTCTTTCGTCTCCCCACTACGGACATCCCTCTGTTGCGGATTCGCATCATTCTCCTCCCGGAAGCCTCCGTCTGCCTCCCGGCATAAAATCGAAGGTATGACGTACGCCACCGCCATCGAACATCTCTATGCGTTGGGACACGAACTGGCCCCCAGGCCCAAGGGATCCACCGCCCCTCGAAGAAAGTTCGATCTCGCCCACATGCGCGCTCTGGCCGAAGAGTTGGGAGACCCGCAACATTCCTTTACCTCCATCCTGATCGCCGGAA
Organism: Terriglobus sp.; assembly: GCA_023265355.1. Taxonomy (GTDB): domain Bacteria; phylum Acidobacteriota; class Terriglobia; order Terriglobales; family Acidobacteriaceae; genus Terriglobus. The sequence goes on along the minus strand of JAHFTZ010000251.1, from coordinate 2,265 downwards.
CCAACGGCAAAGGATCCACCTCGGCCACACTGGCCAGCATGCTGAAGAGCGCCGGCCACAGCGTCGGCCTCTACACCTCGCCCCATCTCGTCCGGGTCAACGAACGCATCAAGACCTCGCACGACGGCGGCACGCTCCGCGACATCGACGACGACACCTTTGCCCGCCTCTACGTTCGCGTGGAGGACGCTGCAGCCAAGCTCGTCCAGGAAAACAGGCTTCCGCACTCCCCCAGCTTCTTTGAAGTCGTCACCGCCGTCGCCTTCCTGGCCTTCGCCGAAGCAGGCGTTGGCATCGCCGTCCTCGAAGTCGGTCTCGGTGGAAAGCTCGACGCCACCAACATCGTCGATCCCCTCCTCAGCGTCATCACCGATATCTCGCTCGACCACACCGAATGGCTTGGCGACACCATCACCCTCATCGCCGGGGAAAAGGCCGGAATCCTCCGCGAAAACGGCATCATGATCACGCTTCCCCAGCACGCCGACGCCAACCGCGCGCTCGGCGAAGCCGCCGTCGCCAAAAACGTCACCGGCATCAACGCAGCCGAGTACCTTCCTCTGCGCTCCGGCGACGCGTCTGCCGAGTCCGCCGCCAATCACTACAATCTCCGCGTCCGCAACGAAGATCTCACCGTAGACTCCCCCCTCGCCGGAAGTCATCAGCAGAGGAACATCGCCCTTGCCATCGCCACGGCGGTCACTCTGGACGCAAAGGGCATCGGCATCTCGAACGCCGCCATCGCGGAAGGCATCCGCTCCACCGCCTGGCCCGGTCGCCTGCAGCGCCTCACCCTGCAGGGACGCGGCGTTCTTCTGGACGTAGCGCACAACCCCGCAGGCGCATGGACGCTTCGCTCCTACCTCTCCAACACCTTCAAGGGTCCGCAGACCCTCGTCTTCAGCTCGCTCGCGGACAAGGCCGTCGCGGAGATGGCGCAGATTTTGTTTCCACTCTTCGAGGACGCGGGAGGTAGAATTCTGCTCGCACCCATGAACAACCCCCGCGCCGCCTCCGCAGAACAACTCTCCTCCATCGCAACAGAGCTCGACACAAAAGCCGAAGTCTGTCCCGACGTGGCCTCCGCCATGAACGCCGCACTCTCCGGTGAGCAGGGCATCATCGTCGTTGCAGGCTCCGTCTTCCTCGTCGGCGAAGTCCAGGCGTTGATCGACCGTGGAGAATGGACCACATGAGCAGCAGTACACCCTCTCCCGGACGGAAGTTCTTCTTCAAATGGCTGACCTATCTCCTTCTTGCTCCCCTCATGGCGCTGTGGACGGCCTTCTGCGGAACATTGGCGCTGCTGGTCTCCCTCTGGGACAAGCCCGGTCGACAGCAGCACGCCGTCGCGCAGATGTGGGCCAAGGGCATGCTCGCGCTCGCACTTTCGCCCATGGAGGTCATCCATCCGGAGCGCCTGCAGCAGAGCGGAGGCGCGGTCTACGCCTGCAACCACCTCAGCTACATGGATACGCCCGCCCTCTTCGGAACGCTGCCCTTCCAGTTCCGCATCCTGGCCAACCACTACCTCTTTAAATATCCCTTTGCGGGCGGATATCTCACACGCTCCGGACAGGTTCCCATCGACCAGACCAGCATGCGCTCACAGGTCTCGGGCCTGATGCGCGGCGTCCGCTCTCTGCGCGAAGGCATGCCCCTGCTCCTCTTTCCCGACGGCTCGCGCGCCTCCGACGGACACATCCACCAGTTCATGAGCGGCGCTGCCTTCATGGCCCTGAAGGCCCAGGTCCCCCTCGTCCCCATGGCGCTCGTCGGAACCTACGAGCTTCTGCCGATGCACACCTACCAACTGAACCCACGTCCACTCAAGCTGGTCATCGGCGAAGCCATCGATACGACAGGACACACCACGAAGGAGACGGAAGAGTTCACGCAACGCCTCTTCGATTCCATCAGCGAGATGTACTACGCTTACTCGCCTCTGACCCGGCCAGAGTTCACGCCCGAGTCAGAAGCGAAAGATTCCGCGATTTAGATCTGCTCTTTAGAACGAAGCACTCCGCTCTGCACGGAAGCGGAGTGCCTGCATGAGTAACTACTCTTCACTGGCCATTCCGGCCACCGGCACCCTGCCTTGTGCCTCTTCACTCTCGCCCATAGCCTTCCCCTTTGTCCGTAGCCTCCGCTTTTTGTCATCCCGTAACGAAGTGGAGGGATCTGCTTTCCTGCCTCGCTTCCCCGACAATCCGTCCCCAACATTCCAGCAACCTTTCGGATCGATCTCTGACGAGAAACCGACTT
>JAHFTZ010000250.1 GCA_023265355.1 Terriglobus sp. | reverse complement strand
TGCCGCGCCAGAAGAGCACTGATGGAGTGCGGAATGGCGTAGTGCACATGCAGAACGTCCAGACCGTAGAACTCCGCCACCTCCGCCATCCGGCTTGCAAGCGCCAGATCGTACGGAGGGTACTGAAAGAGTGGATAGTCGGAGACGGTGACTTCGTGAAAATGAATACGCTCTTCGCGTCCCGTCAGGCGAAACGGCTGTGCGTACGTAATGAAGTGAATTTCATGACCGCGCGCCGCGAGTTCCAGGCCAAGCTCTGTAGCTACCACGCCGCTGCCGCCGTACGTCGGATAGCAGGTAATCCCGATCTTCATAAAGCCATGATCGCACCGTCCGCGCTCTTTCGCCTGTGTCGGCGAAAGTCGAAGCTTTCCTCATCTATGCCATAATCCGTATCAGCCACCATGATCATCCTCCGGGCCACTCTCGCAGCTGTTTTAGGCACTCTGATCGCGCTGGGCCTCTATCTCGCGTGGTTCTTCGCCATCACCCATCACGATCACCCGTGGGATGGCGAAACCCTCGGCTTCATGGCGCTCACCTCATTCGTCGCGGCCCTCTGCGGCCTGATCGGCGGGTACATTGGCGCACTCTCCGCTCCGCTTACGCCGCGCGGCACAGCCGATGCGATGGCCGCACTCATCGCCATCGCCGCCGTCTTCGCAGACCGTCATACCCCCGGACAGCACCACTGGGCCCAGTTGCTAGCACTCTTCGTCGCCGCGCCCGCCGCCTACGCCGCTGGCCGCCTGCGGAAGCCTCTTCCCCGCACGGCGTAAGCCATATCGCGTATCCTCATGGGATATGAGCGTGAACCCGTCCCGCCGCAAATTCCTGGCTTCCTCCGCCGCAGCAGCCGCCCTCTCTCTCCCTGGAGCCAGGCTCTTCGCACAGGACGCCACCGGCATCACTCTCACGCTCAACCCCGCAGCAGCGCCGCTGCATCATGTTCCCGCAGACTTCATCGGTCTCTCCTATGAAGTCCAGCAGCTCGTGGATCCCAACTTCTTCTCTCCCAAGAACACAGGCCTCGTCCGCGCCTTCAAAGAGCTGTCGACGAACGGTGTCCTCCGCCTCGGCGGCAATACCAGCGAGTTCGCGTGGTGGAAGCCCACTCCCTCCACGCCCGAACCCAAGCACCCTGTGACCCGCGTTGTCGAAGGCGAACCGCCTGCGGCCTACTACGCCGTGACCGCCGAAGCCGTGCTGAACCTTGCCGCCTTCCTCCACGCCACTGGATGGACCTGCCTCTACGGCATCAACCTCGGCACGAATACGCCGGAGCGCGCAGCGGATGAAGCCGCCTTCGCCGCCAAAGCCCTCGGCTCCAGCCTGCAATACTTCCAGGTCGGCAATGAGGTGGACCTCTTCGACCGCCACCTCCGTGATCCAAAGACCTGGGGCGTCGATGCCTATCTCGCCGAGTGGATTCCGATCGCACAGGCCATTACCGCGCGTGTCCCCAACGCAAAATTCGGCATTCCTGATGTAGCCTCGGACATCACATGGCTTCCCAGGGTCGCGGAGCGCTGGGCCTCCATCGCCAACGCCCCCAAGGTCACCACCGTCTCGCATCACTACTACTTCGGCGGGCCGGCCACGAATCCTGATGTCAACATCCCCAGGCTCCTCAAGGCCAACCCCAAGGTGCAGCACAACGCCGACGTCGCCACCGCAGCTGCGCAGAAGATGAACGCCCACGTCCGCATGACCGAAGGCAACACCTGCTATCGCGGCGGCAAGCCCGGCGTCTCCGACACCTTCGCCTCCGCACTCTGGTCTGCGGACTACGCGCTTCTGCTTGCGTTCAACGGATACTCCGGCATCAACCTGCACGGGGGCACGGGCAAGTCCGTAGCAAACTCCGTCGGCGGCGTTCTCCCCGGCGATACCATGCTCGAACAATCCGGCTCCACGCCTGCGCAGATCGCCACGCATCCCCATCCCTTCTACACACCCATCGCTACCTTCCCCAAGACGACCGGAGACGAATACCTGCTTGAACCCGTAGCCCTCGGTCTGAAGTTCGCCTCCGCCTTCGCCGGCGCGCAGATTCTTCCCCTCGACTTCAATCCTGGCGGAGTCAACGCGACAGCCTACTTCGCGAAGCTCGCCGATGGTCACCTCTCGCTCATCGTGTTGAACAAGGACGCTGACCGCGATCTCAAACTCGCGATTCCAGGAAAGCACACGGTGAAGACAGAACTCCTTTCTGGCCCATCGCTCGACAGTCGCGAAACCCACATCACACCCGGCAAGACGATCAAGCCCAACGCCACGGGACTCACGCTGACCATTCCAAAATCCACCGGCATCCGCTTTACGATCCTCTAACGCGACAGCCATCGCTCCTCGTTCTCCCTCCCTCTGCGCGTCGCATAACGACATGCGTCTTCGCGCAAGGGAGAGGCGTCAAACAACCGCAGTCGCCTCGAGGCGGATTGCGAGGAGCACTCACTTGGAATATGTGAACTTAGGGAAAACTGGGTTGAAGATCTCTCGGATCGGCCTGGGATGTATGTCGTATGGAGTTCCGCCCGCAGGCCCGCTGAGACCTGGAAGCCACGCATGGGCCTTGAACGAAGAGCAGAGTCAGCCATTCTTCAAACAGGCGCTGGACTTCGGCATCAACTTCTTCGATACCGCCAACATCTACACCGTCGGGTCGAGTGAAGAACTGCTGGGCCGTTTTTTGAAAGCCAATACAAAACGCGAAAGCACCGTCATCGCCACCAAGGTGTATCAACGGATGCGCGACGAACCGAACGGCGGAGGTCTATCTCGCAAGGAGATCTTCTTCGAACTCGACCAGAGCCTGCGCCGTCTGGGTACAGATTACGTCGATCTCTACCAGATCCACCGCTGGGATAAGGAAACTCCCATCGAAGAGACGATGGAAGCTTTGCACGATGTAGTCAAAGCGGGAAAGGTGCGCTACATCGGTGCTTCGACGATGTACGCATGGCAGTTTGCCAAAGCCAACCACATCGCCGAGCGTAATGGCTGGACCAGGTTCGTCTCCATGCAGAACCATTACAACCTCCTGTATCGCGAAGAAGAACGGGAGATGATGGGGCTGTGCGAGGACGCTGGAGTTGGCGTGATTCCGTGGAGTCCGCTGGCACGAGGACGCCTGACACGGCCTTGGAAGTCTGAGACAACGGAGCGCTCAGAGACCGACAAGTTCGGACAGCAGATCTACTCGAAGACAGAAGAGGCCGACAAAAAGGTCATTGACCGTCTAGGTGAAGTCGCAGAAAAGCGTGGAGTCACGCGCGCCACACTGGCTCTGGCCTGGATGCTGAGCAAGCCAGTCGTCTCTTCCCCCATCGTCGGTGCAACCAAACCGCACCACCTCCCGGATGCCGTCGCGGCACTTTCGGTGAAGCTGACGCAGGAGGAGATTGCTTCGCTCGAAGAGCCGTACGTTCCCCATCCGGTTCTCGGCTTCTAAAACCATAGACACACCCCGCGCCACCTTACCTTTCGCGAAGGCTAGGTGACGCGGAGTGCACAAACACCTGATCAATCAACAGACAAACAGGCACATACCCTATGACCACAACGCCCATGCTCAACCCGCGCGAAGCCGCCCGCCTCCTCGGCATCAGCTATCCCACCATTAAGCAGTGGATTCTGACGGGCAAACTCAAGACGTCCACGACACCCGGCGGTCACCACCGCATTGCGGCATCGTCGCTCAAGCCCTTCCTTGCAAAAGACAAACTGAAGCCCGAAACCGAATCGCGCGAGCGCTATCGCCGCGTCTCAGGTCGCAACCAGCTCGTCGGCAAGATCGTCAGCATCCGCATCGAAGGCCTTCTCGCCCAGGTGGTTCTCGCCATCGACGATCAGCAGATTACAAGCATCATCACCGCAGACGCCGCACGCGAACTCGGCCTCAAAACAGGCCAGACCGCCGCCGCGCTCATCAAATCCACCGACGTCATGATCGAGCAGATCGAGGTCTGACCGCATCCTGTTTATCACACCGCAGCGAGCCGTTGTTACTCCGCAGAGACACCTTGTCATTCGCAGCAAGCCCTTGCCCCTACCCACCAAACACCTTCACCAGAAGAATCTTCATCAGCAAAAATTTGTCATTCCGTAGCGAAGCGAAGGAATCTGCTTTTCCAAATCTCCAAAGCCAGCAAGCTCCTCCTCGCCCAATACGAATCAAATCGTTTAGATTCGTATTATGCCTCGCATCAAGCTCCTGATCGCCCTCTGCCTCTTCTCCATGCCCTCCCGCGCCCAGATCCTGGGCGAACTCAGGGGCCAGATCACGGACGCCTCGGGTGCAACGCTTCCCGGCGCGCGCATTACGCTCACGCAACTCGCCAACGGAGTCAGCCAGGCCCGTCAAACCACGAGCACAGGGGAGTACAGCTACACCCACCTCGACTCCGGCACCTACAGCGTCTCCGTCGAGCAGACCGGCTTCTCTCGCCTTGAGCGCTCCGGAATCACCATCACCACG
>JAHFTZ010000249.1 GCA_023265355.1 Terriglobus sp. | reverse complement strand
AGCGCGTGTCGCGTATTAGACCGCAGCAGGCTCCGCGGAGGTCTCCTTGAGCTCCTTCATGGAGATGCTCTCCACACGCGCATAAATCAAGCCGACCGGGACAATCGACAGCGACGTCACCAGCAGAAGCAGGGCGCCGCAGCCCGTCGCCGTCTCAATCGGTGTGCCATACGAGGCGTGCATAGCGGTCGAGGTCACCGCTATCTGCGTGAACCAGCCGACCACCGGAAGCTGCAGCAATGAGCCGCCGATCGAAGCCGCCATCAGCAACATCGCCTGCGAAAAGGTCAGTTTGGCCAGCGTCGGCTCCATCACGAAGGCATGGCACGTCTGCACGTAGGCAAGCGCGATCATAGCCCACATCGCCAGCGACATGATGGCCGCGATGACGAACTCACTCATCGAAGAGATCGCCGACAGACCGTCGCGGAAGTGGAGAATCTTCTCTGAAAGGCTGTTCGCAAACTTCTCCGAAAGCCCCGAAAGTGCTCCTCGCGCAAATCCCGCCACCGCAACGCCGGAGACGCGCACGATCAGAGCAATCAGCGCCAGGGCGACCGTTCCAATCAGAGAGAAGACACCGACGTGAACGAAGGTCTCATGGTGCGGCATATTCTTCGGCGCAAAGGCGAAGGCCGAAGAGAAGATCAACGCCGCCGCGCCCAGGTCGAACATCCGCTCCACGGTGTACACCGCAATCTGCGTCGGAACGGTCGTCTTCGTGCGCTTTGCAATGAGATACGGTCGCGACAGATCGGCCAGCCGGCCGAACATGGCCACCGCAGAGAATCCGACAAACTGCGATCCCAGCAGGGAAAGAGGCCCAACCTCCGTTCCCGGGCGAAGGAAGACCGCCCAGCGCCACGACCGGATGACGAAAGAAAGATAGATCAGAGCAACGCCTGCGGCGATATGGATCGGACTGGCTGAGCGCAGCTGGTTTCCGAACATCTTCCAGTCAAAGTGAATTCTGTAGATGAGGAGCCACGCAATGAAAAGAACGAAAGCGATGGTGAGGAGTGGAGCAACCAGTTTCCGCAGATTCAACGTGTCGCCCTCAGATCTAGTTTTTTCTCTTGCACCAGCGCCTGCATCCTGGCCAGCTTGCGCCGGTTGAACTCGCGGATCACGCGCGCCACGTAGGCCCGTGTCTCGCGATAAGGAGGAACTCCATGGTAGCGATCCACCGCTCCCGGACCGGCGTTGTACGCTGCAAGCGCCCTGGGCAGGTCATCGTGATAACGGATGAGCAACTGGTCGAGATAGGTTGTGCCGCCGCCGATGTTCTGCTGCGGCTCAAAGGCGTCGTGAACACCCAGCTCCGTCGCAGTTCCGGGCATCAACTGCATCAGGCCCCGCGCCCCGGTGCGGGAGACTGCATGCGATCTGCCCGCACTTTCGGCCTGCACCACGGAAGCCAGCAGATCCACATCGATATGGTGGCGGGCTCCGGCTGTGCTCAGCATATCGCTCATCGTCGGTGCGTCGGCAGCAGGAATCACGGAAACAGGGGCTACTGTCGGTGATACGTCGTCCACAGCCACAATCGACTGAATCTTCGCGTTGTCTATCTCGACATAGGCCTCGCGGTCGCTCTCGGAAAGATATAGGCGCACGCGGCTTTCAGAGATGGCTTCGCGGCGGACACAGTCCAACTCAAAACCCGTCGTCAGGGTGATGCGCTCCATGGCCGCTGCAGAAAGAGACGGTACCGCAAGCAGCAAAAAGAGCAGGACCGGTCTGAAGCGCAACATCATATGCCTCAAGGGTAGCAAAGGCGGAGGCTCAGGAGCCCAGAAAACCCTCAATCGCGATGGCCACGCCATCGTCTACGTTCGTCCTGCCAACGGCCCAGCCACGGCGCTGCGCCATCTCCTGCAGGTCTTCGGGAGCATTTCCCATTACGACCGACTGTCCCGCGACTTCGAAGAGCGACACATCATTCCAGTTATCGCCAATGGCCACTGTCTCCTCCGGTCTCACTCCGTGGTCCTCACAGAGCTGCAGCAACGCGGCTCCCTTGCTGCATTTCGCTGGTAACAGATCCACGATGCAGAGGTCGCGCGCCGGATACTCTGTCCGGTGAACGGCAACACGTGCGGTATGTATACGCTCCGCCGGGGTGTATCCCTCGGAGATGATATGTTCGTGCGCTAGCAGAAGCTCCTCAGCGGCACGCATCCTTTCCAGATTGCCGCAGAGCATGGCCTGTATGGGCATGTTCTCCGGATCTTCAAAGATGCGCGTAATGGGCACATGGGTCTCGATCCACGGAGCGTTGGAGACCATCCAACCGCCGATGCTCTGGTGGAGATTATCCAGCTCCTCCACCACCAGAGCTCCCGCACCGTCCTCGCCATCCTCGCCCACTTTATCGAAGGTCAGAACCAGGGCATTGCGATACTCCAGCAGATGCGTGCAGAGCCAAAGCGCCGTCTCCCGATCCAGAAAGGAACGGTGCAGCAGCCTGGAATCGAAGGTCCGCGTCACCGCTCCGTTGGAGCTGATGATGGGGCAGGCGCCGTCCAGTTGAAGCATCCGGAGAATCTTCATCGCATAGCTATGCCGCCGTCCGGTGGCAATGGCGATCAGCACGCCTTCGCGCGTGGCCCTGTCGAGAGCGGCAGCGTTGCGCTCGCTGACCTTACCCTCAGCGCCGATCAGGGTTCCGTCCATATCGAGCACGATGATCTTTGGTTTCATTTCGCCCTTCACTCTGTGACCAGCGCAGAGGTTAGCTCGCTGCCTCCCACCTCCGTGCGCGAGCGTGTGGTCAGAACCACGGCTGCCAGAACGATCATGGCTCCGCCCACCCACGCCGAAGGGCCGAGGGTCTCGTGCAAAAGAGAGATTCCCAAAACGGAACCCATCAGCGGCTCCAGGTTCAGAAAGACGCCCGCCTGCGAGGCCGGAACCTGCTGCATGCCCCAGTTCCAGAGCATGGTAGTAGCAGCGGTGCACAGTACACCGCTGGCCGCCAGCGCCAACCATGCCCGCGTCGAAACGCCATGGACCGGCGGCAGGCCGTACATCAGCGGCGTCGAGATCACCAGCATGGCAAATCCCGCCAGCAGACCCCACGCGGTCACCGTAATCGAGGTGTGGCGTGCCATCAGTTTCTTATTGATGAGGATCCAGAACAGCGCGATGCAGAGCGAGAGGACCACCAGCAGATCTCCCGCAACGGTAGGCCCGCCGTGCGTGGAGTGGCTCGCCCCCAGGGCGATCAACGTTGCACCGCATGTGGAGATAGCGAGGCAGATCCAACCGAGCAGATCCATCCTCTCGTGCGCAAAGACCGCCGCGCCTACCGCCAGGATCACCGGCATCGTTCCCACCATCAGGGAGGCATGCGCCACCGTAGTCAGCGAAAGTCCCTTGAACTGCAGGAGAAACTGCAGAGGCACGCCGAGAAACGACCCCAGCGCCAGCCAGCCCCACGCCCGCTGGTCGAAGGTGGGACGATGGAGGAGCAGCAGGGGAATCAGGGCTACGATCGCGAAGAAGAAGCGATAGAAGACCATATGGCCGACGGACATCTCCCGCAGCGCGATCTTCCCGAAAAAGAAGCCCGTTCCCCAAAGAGCACCCGCGCAGCCGCACGCTGCAAAACCAAGATTGCGATGGCGGACAGACATGTCTCCACTTTCGCATATCGGCACCGGAAATGCCTCGCGGATGCGAGATCATGTCCGGATATGCCATGATGACTTCCAAAGGCGCACAGACAAACATGCCCCAAAGAGCGTTCGGTAAAGAGAACTTCCTTCATGCGGCCATGCGGGCGATGGCCTGCCCACGTCTTCTGGGGTCACGTCTTGTGTGGGCCTGCCTGGCGTTCTCTTGCTGCCTGTCCGCATGGTCTGAACCCGTGCGTCCTCAGCCCGTGCCCTCTGCCCACGTCGATCTTGTGCCGCTCGGGTACAAGCCTCTGTCTCCTCGCGCTCTCGCCAGCGGAGAATCTCTTGAAACAGTCGACTTCATCGACGCGACGCACCTTCTCATCACCTTCAATCTGCGCAAGCTCATCGCCCGCCTGCACGACGAATCTGCAAGCGACCGCGACCGCATGCTCCGCGCCGTCGTCGTCCATATTCCCGACGGTAAAGTGATTGCGGAAGCGGAGTGGCGCACCCACGACCGGGAGCGGTATCTCTGGCCCCTCGCCGATGGCCGTTTTCTTCTTCGCCTGGGCAACGCCGTCTCCCTGCTCGCTCCCCGCAGCGCGCACCCCGGCGAAGAACTCCAGCGCCACTCCCTTCTGGTCATGTCGCGGAAGTTGAGGCACGTGCAGGTCGCGGCGGATGGCCAGACCATCGCCGTCGAGAGTTCAAGGCCGGAGATGATCGGAGACGATCCGGACGAACCCGTCTCGAAGAGGCCCGTCCAACTCGACCTCTACACCTTCCACGCCTCTCCGTATGGTCTTGAAAAGCGTGGAACGACGCCTCTTCCGGGCGTGATTCATTTCAGCTTTACGGATCAGGGA
>JAHFTZ010000008.1 GCA_023265355.1 Terriglobus sp. | reverse complement strand
GCGCTGAGTTGGAGGGCGACGGCCTTGCCGCCGAGGGTCTGGATGGCGGAGACAGCGGAGTCTGCTTCGGTCTTGTTGGAGTTGTAGGTGAGGAGGACGTCAACACCCTTTTTGGCAAGGCTGAGCGCGGTGTTGCGGCCCAGGCCGCGAGAGCCTCCGGTGACGAGAGCGATCTTCTTTTCTGTCGTTATGCTGCTCATGTGTTTCACCTCTTGCTGTACTCTAAGGCGGACACTCTCTTTTGGGAAGTAGGCACTTTTATGTGCTGTACTTACTTATCGGTGCGTGTGGGAGGAAATATGGCGGTGAAGACGTATCCCAAAACTACACCGGAGGTGGACGCGCTGGTGGCGGATGTGATCGCGCGCGTTGCGGATCGCTGGACGATGGAGGTGCTGGAGGCTCTGACGCAGGGTGGGACGATGCGGTTTACGCGGATCGGCGAGGCCATTCCGGGCGTGAGCCAGAAGATGCTGACCCAGACGCTGCGGCAGATGGAGCGCGATGGGCTGGTGATCCGGACGGTGCATCCGGTGATTCCGCCGCATGTGGACTATGAATTGACGCCGCTGGGGTTTGAGTTGAGTGAGGCGTTCTGCGGGGTTTGGATGTGGGCGGAGAAGAACTGCAAGGTGGTGGCGAAGGCTCGGGCCAGGTTCGATGGGCGGGCTAAATAGAGGTGTATCTGGTGGCGCGGCGAAGCAGAAGCAATCTAAGCTCTGAATCATGGTCGATGTGTGACTCGGCGATGATGCGCTTTTCCACGACCAAGTCAGATTCGCCAAGAACAAGCCCGTGTCTCAGTAGTGATCCACTCGTAATAGTGAAAGATAAGAACGGATTAAGGTCGTTCTGCAAAGACGGCGTTCTCTGCAAGGATTTCGGAGCCGTACTGCTTCGCGATCGCTTCTTGACCGTCCAGCTTAGCGGCTCTTTGAGCGCCTAGTAGAGAATCGAGCCGTTTAGGCGCGAGCTTCAGAGCCGCTTGGTATGCCGCAAGGGCTTCCTTCGGCCTGCTCATCTGCAACAGCATGTCACCCAACATTTCTCCTGTCGGTCTCGGCAGAATGTCGGCGTAATACATGGGATGATCGCGCTCAAACGATTCCATGCCCGTCAGTCTCAACACGGCCTCTTCTTTCTGGCCCTCAGAGAAGAGAGTCCAGGCCTCGGCCTCTGCGAGACCAACGCCAAGAATATCTCCCCAACCGTGATTCTTATTCCAGGCCGTCTCTGAATCACGGTACTTGTTCAAAGCCGCCCTAGCTTTGGTCGGCTCACCCGACCGCGCTGCTCCGATCGCCTCGATCCAGTAAGCATCGAAGCTTTCCTCGAAGGGAGCTGATGGTGGCGGGACGATCTGCGCCGCGTCCTTCCAGTTGTGCGTTTCGAGATCGTAGTAGATTCTGGCATCTACAGGCAGCCACGGATCTTCACCCTTGATACCGAGTGCCTTGATACGTTCCACAACATCACTGGCCCGCCGATCTTGTCCGAGTTGAAGAGCAGCGTACTCGATGTTGTTCAGTGCGTGGAACTCGTCGAAGCTCCCGGCACGGCCCTCCTTCATCCACTCGGCAGCCACCCGGGCCGATGCCTCATTCGTAGCGATGGAATCTTGCCACAAGCCTAGTCGATTAAAAATGTGCGACGGCATGTGAAGTGCGTGAGGTGAGTCGGGCGCGATCGCGGCGTACTTGCGAGCCGAAGGCAAGGCCTCTGACGCAAGTTCAGCAGTATCAGCCGCATGAATAATGTAGTGGGCCGCCCCAGGATTACTCGGATACTTCTGGAATATCGGTATGAAGATAGCAAGTGCCGCTCGACGCTGGCGCGCACCCTCTTCACCTGGCCCGGCCGTCCATGTCAGACCCAACCCGTAGAAGAGGCTTGCATTGATATCTTCGGGATATTTCGCTCGAAGCTGACGCATGATCGCGAGATAGGCGTTCCAGCGTTCTGCTTTAGGTACCGTATCGTAGTCCTGATACATCGCTCGAACTGCGTCCACATACATCCGTTCGCGCTCGGTACCGGCATTCACGGAGAGCCACGGTTGAAGCTCAGCCCAACCTTTTGCAAGATCCTTTTGCGGCGCGCCTGCTCCTGCTCGTTCCGTTGTGGATAGCGCAATACCCCATGCGGCAATGACACACTTCGGATCGTCCCTCTCTACCTCGAGAAAAGCATTCTCTGCTTCTCGGAACTCGAAGGAATGCAAGAGAGCAACCCCGGAATCAAAAGTCGGTTGCACCTTCGGACTACAGGAGATTGGAAAGTGCACGTCGCCCAGAGATGCAGCGTAAGCCGGATTGCCCAAAATCAATAGGCCAATAACCGCGCCAAGTATTAACCGATGCAAAAGCACGGAGCCTCCCGATGAATGCCCTTGCAACTCAGGATATATCGCCTGAGTTTCTGTCTCGATAATCGCGCGCACACGAACGAGCGATCCTTTGAAGCAACGATCCGCTACGGTCATTATGGGATAGTGCTATCAGGCCGATGCACTCATTCACTTTCGTTGTGGCGGCGGTTCGGTCCGATGGAATCGCGCAGAGCGCGATTGGATGCGCCTTTGGCGCATAGGAAAGCCGATTTCGCCGCTCGCGCTACGCGCTCGGTCGAAATGACGTTTTCTGCTCCCTCATACGTGTTCGGTCGCAATGACGCGTTGTGTGCTCAGCAATTTTTGTTCGCGACGGTCCTGTTTTTCCCGGTTCTCTTTGCTGTGTACATCAACTCATCCGCCCGTCGAAGTGCCTGATCCAGGGATTCTCCGGGCTGAAGCTCGACAACACCCATACTCGCGGTGACCGTCAGGCGTCTAAGAGGACGATCTTCAAACCGGATGTTGGCAATCTCTTCCCGTAGTCTTTCGGCAATTTCATAAACCTCAGAGGGTGAGAGGTCAAAGAGTAGTACTGCGAACTCTTCTCCGCCGAGCCGCACGGCTGCATCGGATGCTCGAACATGGTCCCGCAGAAGCAATCCGACTTGCTCCAGGACCGCATCTCCTGCATGGTGCCCATACATGTCGTTGATCGCTTTGAAGTCGTCGAGATCGAAGAGAATCAGGCTCTGTCGTTGTCCCTTTGAACTGGCAACGACCTTCTCCGCAAAATCCTCAAAACCGCGACGGTTAAACACCATCGTCAACGAGTCCGTGACCGCTTCCTGCGTTACTACTGCGATGATATCCGAGGCGATCGCTACCGCCAGCAGCAAACCGATCAGGACAGTAAAGACCAGGAAGGAAAGATTCAGCCAGATCCAGAATGGGGATTGCGCATACTCCCTAATCTTGACGAGGTCTTGTGTATCGGGAAGACCCTGAAGGGTAAGGAGCGTGCGAGGGAAAAACTGCAGAGAGAAGATCAGCAGGGCCCAGAAGAGGGCGCGATCGACAGGTCGATGCGCTTTCTTCCGCATCTTCAGAGAAGTCGAGAGGAGGAGAAGAGCGAGGCCAAAATTCAGAATGCAGACCCGTATATCGAGCTGAGAAACCTCATAGTAAAAATAAGCGATTCCCAAAAAGATGGAGAACGCCACCGTGAAGTTGAACAGATAGTTTGGGCGAAGCCCCAAGCGTCGCAGTACTCCCTCGGCAAAGAACAGCGTTGCGCCAATGTAGAGTATGCAGGTCGTGAGGGCATTGATTCCTACATCGCGAGGGATGACGAGGATCTGGAGCAGGATCGCCGAGCCGAAGAGGAAGAAAGAGGAAGCCAGCCACGGGAGGTATCGGAGTGCTTTTTGGTAAGTCCAAATAGAGAAAAAGAGTATGGCAAAGAAAAATGCAATGGCCGGACCTGCAAAGGTCAGCACGTGGATTCCAGTTGCCGGTGGAGATATAACGATTGCTTTTTCTCCCAAAAAATCAATACCTATCGATTCTAGGAGGAAAGACCGCCGGACGGTGCCGGAGAGGGGGTAGACCTGGCAAAAGCAGATTTCTCCGCTCGCGCTACGCGCTCGGTCGAAATGACGGTGCGCTCTCTCTAGGTGTTCGGTCGAAAGGACGATGTGTTCCGCTCGCGCTCGGTCAAATGACGGTGTGTGGTGTGGGTGAGGTCTCCGTCCTCTCGACCGGAGCGACAGCGTTATTGTCGCGGGGCGGAGAGATCTGTTGTTTGCAGCGGTTCGCGCGTGGCGCGAATACGCATGTCCCAAAAGCGGGACATGGGGCACCCGGTTTTGTGGTTTCCGGTTTGGACTCTAGCGGACGGTTTTTTTGCTGGCCTGTGGGGGTGGGTAGTTGGCTTTCATTTTGCGCATGGGCGGCGGTGGTGGCGGGGCCGGGTTGTCGCGGCGGAAGTCGATGACGGCCTGCGAGATGGCGTATTTGAGCTCTTCGATGCCTGTGCCGGCTACGGCGGAGATGGCGTAGAAGGGGAGCTTCTTGCGCTTCGCCATGGCCTGCAGTTTCTTCAACTTGTCCGGGTTGGCCACGTCGATCTTGGTGGCGACGACGAGGACAGGCTTCGAGGGAAGGCCGTGGCCGAAGCTGGTGAGTTCGGCTTCGATGATCTTGAAGTCTTCGACGGGGTTGTCGCGGCCGGAGCCGTCGGAGACGTCGATGAGATGGGCGAGGACGCTGGTCCGTTCGATGTGACGGAGGAACTGGATGCCGAGGCCTGCGCCCTGGCTGGCGCCTTCGATGAGGCCGGGCATATCGGCGATGACGAAGCTGTGTTCGTGCGGCCATTCGCCGACCTGCACGACGCCCAGGTTGGGTTCGAGCGTGGTGAAGGCGTAGTTTGCGATCTTGGGGCGGGCGGCGGAGAGGCGCGAGATGAGCGTCGATTTGCCGACGTTGGGGTAGCCGAGGAGGCCGACGTCTGCCAGGAGCTTGAGTTCGAGGCGATAGTTGCGGGCCTCGCCGGGGCGGCCGAGTTCGTGTTCGCGGGGAGCCTGGTGCGTGGGTGTGGCGAAGTGCTGGTTGCCGCGGCCTCCACGACCGCCCTTGGCAATGATGATGGTCTCGTCGGGGTGGGCGAAGTCGTGGATGAGGTCCCCGGTCTCGTCGTCGTAGAGCTGGGTGCCGACGGGGACCTTGAGGACGAGGTCTTCGCCGGAGGTGCCGGAGCAGTTGGAGCCTTCGCCGTGCCCGCCGCGCTCGGATTTGTGTTCGGGGTTGAACCGGAACTGGAGGAGGGTGTTGTGCTGGGTGGACGACTTCATGAGAATATTGCCGCCGTGCCCGCCGTCACCGCCTGAGGGACCGCCCCGGGGAACAAATTTTTCCCGACGGAAGGCCATACAGCCGTTTCCGCCGTCTCCGGCCTTAATGCGGATTCTTGCCTCATCGATAAACATTGCGAACTCCCTGCTCTTCCTACAGTTTAGCGGATGTGAGTGGTCGACGCCGTGGCCGGACGCAGCGGCGGGCCTTCTGTGGAAAAGATTTACTTTATAACGTAAATTCGCAAAAAACCCCGTAGATATGCGGGTTGTGGCGCCGCGTGGGGGCTGGCACAATAGAGCCGCACCTCCAGAAACGCCCGGTAGTGAAGGTCAGGGCGTACACAAACCAAACGACTTCACATAGGGCGCGGGATTCTCCCCGTCCGTGAGACATGCAAATTTTCAGGAGATTCACCAGATGAAGCACACAGTTTTAGCGCGCGCGATTCTTGCAGGCTGCCTTTTTGCGATGGCAGTGGCGGGCACGGTCCGGGCGCAGTCCACCACGCAGGGCGCAATTTCCGGTACGGTGTTTGACGCGACCGATGCCGTCGTCCCCAAGGCAAGCGTCACGATTCACAATAACGGCACCAACGCCGATCTGAAGCTGACGGCGGATGACGGTGGTTTCTTCAAGGCTCCGCAGCTGCCTCCAGGCACTTACACGGTGACGATCTCTTCCCCGGGTTTTTCGGAGTTGAAGTCGAACCAGGTGACGGTGCAGGTGAACCAGGTGACGGAGATGAACTCGCATCTGACGGCGGGTTCGAGCGCGACTGTAGTGGAGGTGACGGCGGAGATGCCGGTGTTGAAGTTTGACTCGCCCGCCTACGGAGGCCAGCTCTCCAATACGGAGATCGAGAGTATTCCGATCAACAACCGCCGCTGGTCTTCGCTTTCGCTGTTGACGCCGGGTGTGACGAACGATGCTTCGGGTTTTGGCCTGATCTCGTTCCGTGCCATCAGCGCAACGCTGAACAATGTGCTGATCGACGGAGCGGACGATAACCAAGCCTACTTTGGTGAAGAGCGAGGACGTACGCGTGCGGGCTACTCCACGGCGCAGACGGCGATCCGGGAGTTTCAGGTGAACACGGGCGTGTATTCGGCGGAGTTTGGCCGCGCGGTCGGTGGCGTGGTGAACTCGGTGACGAAGAGCGGAACGAATGCTCTCCATGGCGAGGCTTACTTTTACCATCGCGGCGATGAGCTTGCGGCTCCGAATCCGTTCACGACGACGGTGGTCTACAACCCGACGACGGGCGTTGCGAGCCAGATCAACTTCAAGCCGAAGGACAAGCGCAACCAGTACGGCTTCGGTCTCGGCGGTCCGATTATCAAGGACAAGCTCTTCTTCTTCTATGCGTTCGATGAGTTTCGCAGGAACTTTCCCGGAACGGCTCGTGCCGGAAACACGGCCTTCTATTCCGATCCCAGCACGGCGGATCTTGCGACGCTGTCGCAGAACCTGACCCGTTCGACGGGTGCGCCGGTCAGCACGGCGCAGGCGTTGACGACGTACCGCAACTTTATTCAGATTCTGAACGGTGCTTTGGGACCGGTGCCCCGCTATGGCAATCAGGACATCAATACGCCGAAGCTCGATTGGCAGGTGAATGGGAAGAACCACGTGAGCGTGCTGTATCACCGTCTCCGCTGGGATTCGCCGGGCGGCGTGCAGACGCAGCAGTCGAACACGAATGCAACGGATGCGTTCGGTACGGACTTTGTGAAGCTGGACTACGGGCTGGCCAAGCTGGACAGTATCATCAGCACGCACGTCACCAACGAGCTTCGCTACCAGTACGCGCGCGAGTTGAATAACGAAGGCCGGCAGACGCCCAATTCGTTCACGAATACTTATCTGACGTCGGCTACGAACATCCCTGTGCAGGTGAATCTGCCCTCCAATGCGTTCACGATGGGCACGCCGTATTACAGCTTCCGCACGGCGCTGCCGGATGAGCGCAAGTGGCAGGTGGGCGATACGCTCAGCTTTCTGCATGGGAAGCACAACCTGAAGGTCGGTCTGGACCTGCTGCATAACTACGACATCCAGAACACGCTGGGTGGATCGACTGCGCCGCCGAATGGTCTGTACACCTATGGAACGCTGGTCGGCTATATCTCCGATCTGGCGAGCCCGGGCCGCGCCGGTTGCCAGGGAGTTGTAGGCGGTGCAACGCGTCAGGTGGGCTGCTATACGAATTACAAGCAGACGATCGGTCGGCCGAACTTCGATGTGCGCACGATCGATTACGGTTTCTTTGCGCAGGACGACTGGAAGGCGACGCCTACCCTTACTGTGAACCTGGGTATTCGCTATGACTACGAGAAGCTGCCCGATGTGATTCTGCCGAACCCGGCGTTCCCGGATACGTTGAACACGCCGAGCGACAAGAACAACGTCTCGCCACGTCTGGGTTTTGCATGGGATCCGTACGGTCTGGGCAAGACGGTGGTTCGTGGAGGCTTCGGTTTCTACTACGGCCATATTCCGAATGCTCTGTTCCTGACGGCACGCACAAGTTCCGGTGCGGCGGGTGGGCAGAATGCGTATACGCTTACACCGACGGCTATGGGAGCTCCGGTGCTGGCGAACCAGCCTGCGCCTTCGGTGTTCACATCTTCGGCGCTGCCGGATATCCAGTTCCTCGCCAAGAACTTCGCCAATCCGATGGCTCAGCAGTTCGACCTGGCGGTGCAGCAGGATCTCGGATTCGGCAATGTGCTTTCGGTGAGCTATCTGGGTGCGCTGGGACGGCAGTTGCCGAACAGCCTGAACCTCAACCTGAATCCTGCGGCGACGTACACGCAGAACTACACGGTGACGGGATCGGGTAACTGCGGTCCTCTGGCCTGCGGCACGAGCTTTCCTGTGACGGTTTACGGCGGATCGACTGCGGCGGGTGTTTCGACGCTGAAGAACACCGCTGTGAACGCGGCGTACGGTGCTGTGAGCAACGTGAATACGAGCTTCCATGCTTTGACGGTGGAAGTGACGAAGCGCGCGAACAAGTACCTGAGCTACGACGCGAACTACACGTGGTCGCACGCTTTGGACTTCAACCAGAGCCAGCTGACCGGTCTGGGAAGCAATAACTGGATCGATCCGTATGCCAATGCGCGCTCGAACTACGGCAACTCGTTTCTGAATGTGAAGCACCGCGTCGTCGGTTGGGCGATCCTGAACATTCCGGGAACGGAAGGCAACCGGATTCTGAAGGAAGTCACGAGTGGATGGTCGGTCAAGCCTGCGTTCCAGATGCAGTCGGGTCTGCCGTATACGGCGAACACGAACAGCTTTACGACCTCAAACGGTACGAGCAGTGGCGTGACCTACAGGCCCTTTACCACCGGCTTGGCAGGTACGGGAACGACGTACATCCCGGTTCTTGGACGCAACACGTTCCAGTACCCACGCGATATTCTGCTGGATCTGCGCGTGCAGCGCGACTTCCCTATCACGGAGCGCGTGCGCTTCGAGCTGATTGTGGAGTCGTTCAACGTGGCGAACCATCAGAACGTCACCACGATCAACACCACGGCGTATAACGTCACCGGAAACACGCTGGCCTACCAGTCGACGTTCGGTGCGGTGCAGAACTCGAACAACAACTTTGCCTATGGTCCGCGTACGGTGCAGCTGGGCGGAAGGTTGTTCTTCTAAAACAAACTGTTGAGGGTGGCGGTAGCTTCGGCTGCCGCCACTGTCCGTAACCCGCAATAAACCGCAATGATTTTCTGGCGTGGGTTCCCTTCGGGGAGTCCGCGCTATTTTTCCCTTCTCAGAGATTTTGCGTCGCCTGCGGCTCGCAGGTTTGGCGTAACGAGGGATGAAGTGCCGAGCCGGATTTTTTGCTGGATGATGGCCTGTCTGCTCTGTGCGGGAGGGATGCGCGCGCAGGACGCGGTGACTGGAGCTTTGCGCGGTGTGGTGCGCGATGGCGCGGGCGCTGCGGTGGTGGGTGCGCGTGTGTCGGTGGCGCGGATTGCGGACGGCAGCGCGGGCCGGGCGAGGGTGGTGGCCACCGATGCGCAGGGAGCGTTCTTTGTGCCGAGGCTTGCGCCGGGGGCGTGGGCGGTGGTGGTCTCTCCTGCAAAGTCCACGGTGGTGTTGTCGCCTTGGTCTGGCTCTGTGACGGTGGAGCTGGGCGAGACGATGGAGGTTGAGGTCGAGCTTCACGTGGCCGGGGTGGCGACGAGTGTAGCGGTGCAGGCCGATGTTGCCGGGGTGGAGATGCAGGCTTCACCTACGAACGCGACGATCTCTCCGGCGGAGGTGCAGGAGTTGCCGCTGGATGGGCGGAGGTGGTCGAGCTTCGCTCTGCTGACGCCGCTGATGAACGCGACGGACTCCACGTTTTTGCAGATTACGGCGCGCGGTGTGGCGACGACGCAGAATCATTATGTGCTGGACGGTGTGGACGACACGCAGAGTTTTCTGGGCGTGCCGCGCGGTGGTGTGCGTGCGGATCTGCTGGTGCCGGAGACGGCGGTGCGGGAGTTTCGCGTAGAGACGATGAACTCCACCGCCGATATGGGCAAGGCAGCGGGCGGAGTGGTGACCACGGTGACGCGGCGTGGATCGACGCGGACGCATGGGTCTGTGTTCTTCCAGGTGCAGGACAATGCGCTGGCGGCGACGAATCCGTTTGCGATTCTTACGCGATACAACGATGGTCAACCGGTGAGTACGTTCGAGCGGCCGCAGGACCAGCGCCTGCAGTGGGGGTTGTCTGCGGAGGGGCGTGTTCCGTGGCAACCGCTTCGCGAGAGGCTGTTTTACTTTGTGGCGTATGAGCAGCAGCGGCGTAACTTCCCTGCCCTGTCGTCTCCGTTGACGACGGATTTTTACAGCCTGAGTGCGACGCAGACGGCGCTGTTGCAGAACCGTGGCGTCACGCTGCCGAAGATCGATGCGGCGTTGCGGTACATCGATTCGCTTTCGGGCATCGTTCCGCGACGTCGGGATGAGGTGTCCTTCTTTCCGCGTCTCGATTGGCAGGCGAGTGTGCGGAACCAGTTCAGCGTGGAGTGGAACCGCGCGCGACGTACTTCGCCTGCGGGTGTGCGCGGGGAGCCTGTTCTGCATCGCGCGGTAACGAGCTTTGGCAACGACAGGATGCGCACGGATGAAGGCATTGCGCGGTGGACGTATTCTGCGACGAGTTTTCTGAGCAACGAGTTGAGCGCGAGCTACTCGACCGATGTGGAGACGCAGACGGCGCAGACGCCTCTGCCGCAGGAGCCGCACAGTGGGCCCAATGGAGACTCTCCGCAGATCAACATTGGAGGAGAGTTTTATCTCGGCAAGCCTGCGTCGCTGGGGCGGCGGAGTTATCCCGACGAGCGTCGCTGGCAGTTTGCGGACACGTTGAGTTGGGCGGGGAGTGTCTCGCTGCTGCAGGTGGGATTCGATGTGAGTTTGATCCGCGAGCATATCGACTCGCTGCCGAATGAAGAAGGAACGTACAACTACTCCAGTGGAACGACGGACGGGCATGCGGGTGGGCTGGTCGACTTCATTACGGACTACACCTTCTCGGCGACGGCGTATCCCAATGGAGCTTGCCCGTCGATCTTCGCGAGTGAGCACTTCTTCTGTTTCCACACGTATACGCAGGGCTTCGGTCACAGCGTGTCGGATTTTCATATGGGCGAATGGGCGGCGTTTGTGCATCAGCACTGGCGACCGGCGAAGGGTGTGACGGTGGATACGGGTCTGCGCTACGAGTATGTGGCGCTGCCTGCGGCACAGCATCCGAATGCAGAGCTGGATGCGTTGTTTGGAACGAATGAGGGGCTGGCGGCGCGCACGAGTACGCTGCCTTCGGACACGAATAATCTGCAGCCACGGGGGGGGCTGGCGTGGAGAGTTGCGCGTCGGACGGTGATTCATGCAGGGTATGGTGTGTCGTTTGGGCGCGTGGCGGGGGCGACGATTCGCTCTGCGCTGATGAACACGGCGCAGCCGTCGAGTTCGTACTCGCTGCGCCTCGGGCCGAAGACGATTGTCGATGCACAGTGCGCGAGTGCGGGGACGAACTTCGGCTATCCGGCGACGTATGCCTGCGCGCCTACGGGAGTTGCGTTGAAGACGACCTCGGCGGTGATGTTCAGTCGCAGGTTTCAACTGCCGATGGTGGAGGAGGCGACCCTGGCGGTGGAGCACGACTTCGGTGGAACGGAGGTCACTCTGAGCTATGAGGGAGCGGCGAGCCGGCAGTTGCCGAACTCGACGGACATCAATATTGCTCCGTCGACTGCGACGGCGAGGTTTCGCATCGTGCGTCCGCAGGGTGGGGGGCAGGTGGGAGCGCGCGATGGCGATGTGTTTTCCATACCGTTCTACACGGCGCGTGTGTCGCAGGACTTCGGACCGGTGACGGCGATTCTTTCGAATGCGAGTGCGAGCTATCATGCGCTGATTGCGAAGGCGGAGCATCGGTTGCGTGGAGGCGTGCAGTTCCGCGCATCGTGGACGTACGCGAAGATGCTGGACTATGGGCAGAACCACTCCGCCGCGCCGCAGCAGGATGCGCAGTTCGATCCGTTTGAGGTGCGGTATGACCGTGCTGCTTCGACGTTGGACCGGAGGCATAAGGTCTCCGCGAGCGGCCTGTGGGAGCCGGTCTTTCATCTGGACCGATCTGCGAGTCGGCTGGCGAACGGATGGGTTCTGGCTCCAAGCTTTTCTGCCGTGAGCGGTCGGCCGTACAGCTACGAGATTCTGGGTGGAAGCGAACTGGATGCGGGGCGCGAGACGATCAACGGTTCGGGAGGTGCGCGGTATCTGCCGACGGTTGGGCGCAATACGCAGAGGCTGCCGTGGGTCGAGGTGGTGGACCTGCGTTTGAGCAGGCGCTTTCACATGGTGGAGAGGGTGCATGCGCGTGTGTATGCCGACGGATTCAACCTTCTGAATCATGTGAACTACACGGGAGTGCAGCAGAGGGCGTTTCTCACGGGCACGGCTGTGAATGGGGTGACGCCGCTGGTCTTTCAGGATGCGGCGACGGTGGCGACGGAGGGGCTGCAGTCGCGTCCGTTTGGGAGCTTCGATTCGGCCAATGCGGCGAACGCGCGCGAGCGGCGTGTGCAGTTTGGCGCGCGCTTGGAGTGGTAGCGTAAGTCGCAGAGGGAATCACGATGGGATGGCTGAGTTGGGCGCTTTTGAGTGCGGTCTTTGCGGCGGCGACGGCGGTGCTGGCGAAGATCGGCGTGAAGGGTGTGGACTCCAACCTGGCGACGGCGGTGCGGACGACGGTGGTGCTCGTGTTTGCGTGGGTGTGGGCGTATGCGTTGGGAGCGCATGGCGGTTTGGGACGGATCGAGCGCCGGAGCTGGGTCTTCCTGGTGCTGAGCGGGTTGGCGACGGGGGCGAGCTGGATCTGCTATTTCCGCGCGTTGCAGATGGGCGACGCCGGACGCGTGGCACCGATCGACAAGCTGAGTGTGGTGCTGGTGATCCTGTTTGCGTGGGCGTTTCTGGGGGAGGGGATGTCGGTGAGCAAGGTGGTGGGTGGTGGGTTGATCGCGGCGGGGGCTGTGGTGTTTGCGCGCGGTTAGATTCTCAGCATGACGCATCTCTCCAGAGAGAGTACCGTGCTTAGGTTGGAGTTTGATCCTGATCCGGATCTTCAGAGGTGGCACATGATGACTTTCATGAAACGAGTGCTTCGCGCAGCGGTTTTTGTGGGATGTTCTGCGTCTGTACATGCCCAGCAGGTCGAGCCGGAATTAGATGCGTGTCTTCTGAATAACTACAAATCCAGTCATCAGGTTGTCCTTGATGGGACTGTCTCGAATGGGGCTCACGAGATTTTCCTACATCTGCCCAGTTGCAAATACCCTGTGGTCATTGAGTATCGCTCCGCGTTGCGCGAGAGCGAAAGGGAGGATTTGCCGCCTTTACGACAGGACGACAACCTCGACAAGCTCAATGCAGAGTTGAGGGATCATCCGATGAGGCCTGTAGGCGCATCGCTCTTCGGTCGGCTGGATGTCGCGAAGCCGATCCCTGAGGGGGCGACGGTGAGATTAGGTATGCTTTTCGATCCATCCGGAAAATATCTTGGCCCCTATGGTTTCGGACACCCTACAGGAGTCTACAAATATCGTCTTGTTCTGATTCAGGTGAACGCTGTGGTCGAAGTCCCGCGGAGTAAGTGAATGCGGTGGTGGCTGCGCTGCTGTTGTGATGCTGGAGTGGATGCGTTTTGGAGGACTGGAGAGCAAAACAGCAGATCCCTCCGCTGCGCTCCGGGATGACAAAGAAGCAGCTCTCTGCGGGATCCTCGATGTGCCTTTGGTAGAGGGTAAAGCAGATTTCTCCGCTCCCTTCGGTCGGTCGAAATGACGGTTTTGGTAGCTTTACCCGGCCGGTCGAAATGACGGTCTCGTTGCTCTGCTCCGGTCGGTCGCGATGACGGGATTGGTTGCTTTGCTCCGTCGTGGAGACGACGGGTAGGGTAATTCTCTCGGCGAGAGCAGGGCTTAGCGCTCGGGGCGGAACTGGCGGGCGAGCCAGTCTACGGTGATCGATTGCAGGGCGATGCGGAGTGTGGCGTAGTTGTGGTCGGTGCGCATGTGCATGTGCAGGGAGTGCGGGCTGGCGGGTTTGATCGCGAGCAGGAGGGCTTCGGTCTGAGGGGCGCTGCCGTCTTCTGCGGAGAAGAGAAGGACGGGGCGGGCGGCTACTTTGGGAGCATCGGGTGCGGCTGGTGTAGGGAGAGAGATCAGGACGACTGCGGGGATCTGGGGATTCTGGGCGAATAAGGAGAGGGCTGCGGTAGCGCCTTCGCTGTAGCCGAGGGGGACGATCTTTTTGGGGTCGGCGAAGTAGGTGGTGGCGTTGGTCTGGAGGAAGGCGTATGCGGCCTCGGCGTCTTCCATGGCGGTGGCGGGGGTGTAAGTGCCGGGGACGCCTGCGGTGCCGCGCGGGTGGACGGAGAGGATGTTCCAGCCGGCGCGGCGAAGGGTCTGGGCGAGGTCGGTGTTCTGCTCGGAGCCGGCGCCGTTGAGAAGGAGCGCGGTGGGGTGGGGCTTGTTCCCTTCCGCCAGATAGAGCACGCCCTGCAGTGGTGTGCTGTGGGACGGAACGGTGACGTCGAGGTTGCGGGCGGGGAATTTTAAATCGGGATTCGGGTCAATTAACAAGGCGGAGTTGATCTGGGCCCGGGCCACGGGGACGAGCAGAGCGAGTGCGAGCAGGAACGGGCGCATGCGAAAGTATTTCATCTTGAATCGGCGTACGGTCGGAAGAGTTGTTTCTGCATCCAATCGCGCATAATCATAATTTTTGGGTGGCGGCATGGACTGGGCAGCGGCATGGGTGGCAGGGCACGGTTATCTTGCCGTGGGGGTGATTCTGTTTCTGTCGTCGCTGGGTCTGCCGATGCCGGTGGCCGTGACGATGCTGCTGGCCGGAGCGGCGGCGCATGCGGGCAAGCTGTCCATCGTGCAACTGTTTCTTCTGGGCGTGGCGGCAGAAAATATTGGCGCGACGCTGATGTATCTTGCAGGCCGTGCGACGGGTTGGTGGCTGCTGGGACGTCTGTGCCGCGTGACGATGGACCCGGAGGTCTGCATCTTCCGGTCGGCGGATTTCTTTTATGAAAGGGGCGCGCGCACGCTGCTGGTTGCGCGGTTCATTCCTGGGCTGAACTCCATGGCTCCACCGCTGGCGGGTAGTTTGAATATGCGTCCGTTTCGTTTCTGGCGGATGGATTTTGCGGGCGCGATGCTGCACTGCGGCGCATGGATGAGCCTGGGGTTTTTGCTGAGCCCTTTCCTGCTAAAGATTACGAACGCCCTGGCCGTGGTGGGGCATGTGGTTCTGGGAGTTGTGGTGCTGGCGGTGCTGGGGTATGCGGCGGCTTGGGTGGTGGTGGCGATCAAGGGACGGAAGTACTCGAAGGTGTCGCGGGCTACGGCGCAAGAGGTGATGGAGCGGTTGGAGAACCCGACGCTGGATCGTCCGGTGGTGATTGCGGATGTGCGCAGCCATGGGTATTACGACCCTGGAATGCAGCGGATCAAGAACTCGATTCGCGTGGAGCCGAGCCGCCTGCTGCCTGAGCTTGAAGCGCTGCGCGAGACGCTGGCTCCGGCATGCGAGATCTATGTGTACTGCTCGTGCCTGCGCGATGCGACGAGCGCGCGCGTTGCGCACATGCTGAATGAGCGTGGAAACAATGTGCGCGTGATCCAGGGCGGGCTGAAGGCGTGGACGAAGGCCGGGTTTCCGATGGAGCTGGTGCCTGCGGATGATATGCGGCATCTGCCTCGGTTCGATTGAGCTGCGCTTTTGAGGGTCTTTCTTGGAGCGAAGGATGCTCTTTGAGAGGTTTGATTTCTAACAGAATTGCGTGAAGAGGATTTAGGGCAAGATTGCGCTATGACACGGTTGCTCGAAGTAAATCCTGCGCGCGCATGGCGGCGGCTTGACGGTGTAGACCTGTTGCGCGGCCTCGCGATCTTTTTTGTCCTGATGAACCACGTCAACATGCAGTTGCTGGGGGCGAAGGTGCCGTACACCAGGGGGTTTCCCGTGCAGCTGGTCTCTTCGCTGGTGTGGAATGGGCAGTTTGGTGTGCAGATCTTCTTTGTCATCTCCGGGTTTTTGATTACGTCGACGACGCTGCGGCGGTGGGGCGTTTTGTCTGCTGTGAGTCTGCGCGATTTCTACGTGCTGCGTTTCGCCCGCATCGCTCCGCTGTTGATTCTGTTGCTGGTGATTCTGAGTGGTTTGCATCTGGCGCAGGTGAAGGGGTTTGTTGTTTCGCCAAGGACG
>JAHFTZ010000248.1 GCA_023265355.1 Terriglobus sp. | reverse complement strand
AACAGATGTGCGTCTTCGAACAGCACCTAGAAGCGCTGAGGGGCGTCCGGTTCGATCCAGGGTGGACGGTTCCAGACAAGGGTCTGTCCTGCACCGAGCGTTTCGCCGCCCGTGGCCGTAACGCCATCGAGGGTGACTTCGCCGTTGTCCAGGTGCTGCTGCCACGCCTCTGGGCTTGAGTGCGGGTAAACCCCTGCGAGGTGCGCCAGCAGGGTCTGTCCACCCTCTCTGCCGCCGATGATCGTCGTGTAGGCATAGCCCCGGTTGAGCATCTGGTTCGAGTGTAAGCGACCGGGCGAGGCCCTAAATCCGTACCATCGCCTTCGGATGGGTCGGCAGCTTCACGCAGATCGCGTCCCCGGCGGCGACCGTGCCACCCTGCAGCACAATCCCCATCACCCCGGCCCTGAAGCGGCGCCCGCCCGAGCCCAACTGCTCCACCGTCTCTGCCAGCAGCCCCCTCTGGAAGCGATCAATCTGCACACAGGGATTGCGCAGACCCGTCAGCTGCACCACCGCGTCCTCGCCCAGAGTTAATTCCGTTCCCTCCGGCAGCTCCGCGAGCGCGATCCCTCGCGTCAGAATGTTTTCGCCGAACTCTCCAGCTCGAAGGGTAAATCCTTTCAATGCAACATCTTCCAGGAACTCAGCATCCAGCAGATGCACCTGCTTCCGGTTCGGCTGAGACGGGTCCTTGCGCTTGTCGTAGAGGTGCTGCACCGTCCTGCCCGCGTGCGCGTCGCCTTCCACGCCCAGACCCGTGATCAGCCGCACAAAGATCTGCGGCTCCTTGCAGAAGCCGTGCCGCGCACTCAAACTAGTAGCTTCTACAAACATCTTTTTAGCCACGGTTCGGAATGAACGCCCGTACGACCAGCCCCAGACCCACGCTCACCAACACACCCTGCACCACCAGCCGGGCGTCATAGCGCCAACCCAGCGCGGCGAAGGAGAGCGCCGTGCCTACGACGTAGACCTCACTCATCAACCCCTGTCCCCAGGTCGGCCGAACGCCTCCGTGGGGCACGTTCGAACGCAGCCGGGGAATAATCCGCGGCACAGCGCGGCAGTACTCCGTGTAGGCAGGGCCGATCTCACGTGTCAGGAAGGGCTCTTCGCGTGCGATCAGGCGAAGCTGGAAGACTGTAATCAGCACCATCGTGAGCCCCGCTCCGGACGGCCGCATCAGGACGACAAGGGCGATCGTATTCAGGACGGTGCCGAGATAGAGCGGATTGCGCACATACCGGTAGGGTCCGTCCGCTACCACGCGCCCCGCCACCATGCTGCCACGCTGTACCGTCGACGCACCCAGGTAGGCCGCGCCCCACCAGCGCAGAAGTGCTCCCGCCACAGCAAACAAAATGGCTAAACCCAGCACCAGGTTCGTCGCGGAGAGAAAGCCCATGCCCAAATGCTCGGCGAACCAGGCCGCTGCCTTCAGCCAGAAGGTGTGGTTTCCAATCTGAAAAGCCGTGGCGTCCCAGGGCGCGGAAAAGCCGATCGCATAGATCAAGCCATGCAGCATGTAGCGATAGCGATACTCAAACTCAGTTGCAGCAATCAAACCGGTACTCCTCTCCGTGTACGTGAACCTACTTCGTCAACATCTCGAAGAGCGTGTCAAAATCTGTCAGCCGGGAGTATTCAATCACCACCCGGCCCTTGCCATTCTTATCTTCGATCCGCACCTTCAGGCCGAGCGCCCTCTGCAGCGCCACCTGCGCCTCGCGCACATTCGGATCGATCACTTCGGGCGGCGGCTCGATCTTTCCCAGCTTGCGTTCCGGATCCAGCAGACCTTTGACGTAGGTCTCTGTCTGACGCACGCTCATGGAAAGGGCGAGCACCTTCTTTGCGGCGGCGGCCATCTGGGCCTCGTTTTCGAGCGCAAGCAGCGTCCGTGCGTGCCCAAACGAGAGTTCCCCCGCCTCCACCTTGTCCTGCACTTCGCCCGGAAGCCGCAGCAGGCGAAGGAAGTTCCCTACCGAAGCGCGTTCTTTCCCGGTGCGCTGCGCCATCTGCTCCTGAGTCAGCTTGAACTCGCGCCCCAGGCGCTCATACGCTCGCGCCTGCTCCATCGGGTTCAGGTCGGAGCGCTGCAGATTCTCAACGATGGTCATCTCCATCGCCTGCTCGTCGCTGGCCTGTCGAACAACCGCCGGAATCGTCTCTTTTCCCGCGAGCTTTGAGGCGCGCCAGCGTCTCTCTCCCGCAATCAGCTCATATTTTCCATCGGCCATGCGGCGCACGACCACCGGCTGCACCACGCCCGTGGAGGCGATTGACTGTGCCAGTTCCTTCAACTCGGCTTCATCGAAGCGCATGCGGGTCTGAAAGCGGCTCGGTACGATCTGCTCGACGCCGAGCTCCTTCGGTTTTCCCGTGTCTTCCACCGCCTGGAGCGTGGGTACGACTGCGGGAGGAGGCGTCGGCTTGGAAGGCAGGAGAGACTCCAGTCCCTTGCCCAGTGCCCTGCGTTTGTCTACTGCGCTCATGGATTCATTCCTTCATCTCGTGCGGAGAGAATGTTCCACGTGGAACATTCTTGAGTTTCTACTTGCTGTAAGGCCAGAAGCGGATTTCTTTCGGCGTTCCGGCGGTGGCCTTGCGCTCTTTCTCGCGTGGGCTCACTACCTTATTCCGCTTCAGAAGCTCCCGTGCCAGTTCCTGGTAGGCTTCGGCTCCGCGCGACTTCGGGTCGTACTCCATCACGGAGAGCCCGTGCGAAGGCGCCTCGGCCAGCCGGATATTGCGCGGAATCGTCGTCTGCAGGAGCTTATCCCCGAAAAACTGCTTCAGATTCTCGGAAACCTGCTGCGAAAGGCTGGTGCGGGGGTCGTACATGGTCAGAACCACGCCTTCGAGGACAAGCGTCGGGTTAAAAGCGCTCACTACCTTATCCAGAGTGCTCATCAGCTCGCTGATGCCCTCCAGGGCGAAATATTCCGCCTGCATCGGGACCAGAAGGCCATCTGCTGCGACCAGGCTATTCAGCGTAAGCAGATCCAGAGCCGGAGGGCAGTCCAGAACGATAAAGGGATACTGCTCCCGAACGACGGCAAGCGCCTCGCGCAGCCGGAACTCGCGCTTTTCCCCGTTTACCAGCTCAAAGTTCGCGCCGATCAGGTTTTTGCTCGAAGGAACGGCTTTAAGCAGCTCAATGCCTGTGGGAAGGCTTGCTTCCGCGATGGTGGCGTTGCCAACCAGTACATCGTAAGTGGACATACGGGAGTCATCGCGTCCAAGGCCCAGCCCGCCCGTGGTGTTTGCCTGGGGATCACAGTCGACGATAAGGGTAGGAAGCCCTTCCATCGCCAGAGCCGCTGCTAGATTGATCGCGGTCGTGGTCTTTCCCACGCCGCCTTTCTGATTGACTACTGCAAGTATCTTGCTCATGAAGTTCTTCCCAGAGTACGGGAGTCATGGGCGGGCCGCTATGACAGAACGTTGATCGTCTGTGTACAAATCGAATTAGCTGTGGAAACCCTATCCAGAAGAGAAAATGTTCCACGTGGAACATCTCCAGGATCTGAGGCAGCGGACGGTCTCAGATCCGGAATGCAATTTCAAATTGTTCCACGTGGAACAATTGCTCTTAGACATTCGGAGAATGTTCCACGTGGAACATTCTTGTGGCCGAGGAGGATCAGGCCACCCTCTCCAGGAACCTCAGCCGGAGCGGCCCAATCGAAATCTTCGGGAAGATCCATCTTTTCCCTCCCAAGCATCAGTGCGAGGTAGCCACCCGAACGCACCTTGCTGACTGCCACCTCGATGGCGGCCGCCATTCCGTCCACCGCGCGCATGGCTACGACGTCAAAAGTCTTCGCTTCGGGCATGGTCTCCACTCTTGCCGCCCAGACTTCGCTGGGAAGGGCCAGAGAGCGCACCGCCTCGCGCAGGAAGCTGGCCTTCTTGCCCTGCGACTCCGCGAGAGTGACTTTGCCTGTAGGACGAAGCAGTTGAACGGGGATGCCGGGGAGACCGGCCCCGGAACCGAAGTCCAGCAGAGTATTGAACTCCGGCAGCAATCCACCCAGGAAGAGGCTCTCCCCGAAGTGACGCCGTACGATACCGTCAGCATCGCGTACAGCCGTCAGGTTGGTTCGGGCGTTCCATTTCAGGATGAGATCGAGATACTGCGCCAGCTTCTCTTCCACGCCGTCCGGCAAGGGAGCGCTGATATAGGGCTGCAACAGAGCAGAGATCTTCACGCTACTTCCGCGCCTCGGCGATCAGGCGGGAGAAGATCGCACGCGAGGCCGCGCTGATGTCTGTTGTTCGCTCCGGATGCCACTGCACGCCCAGAAGAAACGGGCCATCCGCTGGACCTTCGATGGCCTCGATCACGCCATCTTCCGTCGATCGCGCCGTAACCCGCAGACCCTCGCCGGGGATGGCGACCGCCTGATGGTGGCTGGAGTTCACCGGCAGACGGAGATAGCCATCCCTCTCAGGTGCCTCTTCTTCGGTGAGCAGCTCCGCCACAAGAGAATCCTTGGCCAC